>DASXPS010000076.1 GCA_036493475.1 Sporichthyaceae bacterium
CAGCACGGCCTGCTCGTGGTGCACGATCATGTCCCGGCTGAAACCGATGTCGACCGCATTCGGCGACGTGCTCACGGCCGCGGCCGCGTCGCCGCCGCGTAGCTCCGCGCCGATCCCGACGCCGATCCCGAGAATCGCAACCAGCGCGACGGCCATCGCGGCCCAGCGGGTCCGCGTCATGGCCGGCGATATGCCTGGTTGGTGAAGCGCAGCGCGAGGAAGCCGTTGTCCTGACAGCTGACCCAGAGCTGGTCGGCGCCCACGAAGCGCGGCGGCGAGCTGCACCAGTCCGCGGTCAGGTCGGCGGGTTGGTTCCAGTTGGCGACCACACCGGGTCCGGCGTCGCGGATGCCCGACAGGTTGCCCGCGTAGGTAACCGGGTGCGCGGCGTGCTCCGAACCGAGCAGCCGGTCGTTCTCGCCGACCCGGGCCGGCGGGTTGAAGTAGGCCATCTCCCGCGGGTTGAGCGGGTCGTGGATGTCGAAGACCCGCACGCCGGACTGGAAGAACCCACACGCCAACGCCGTCGGATCGACCCTGCGGTCCACGGCGCAGTAGTGCGCGTCGTAGCCGAACGCCCCGTTGTGCGCGACGTCGGGGGCGACCGCGGCGGCGTTCTCCGGCCGGCTCACCTCGAGCTGGAGTTGGCGCACGATCGTCGGCTTGGTCTCATCGCTGATGTCGATGATGTGGATGTCCTCGCCGGCGAGCTCATCGACCGCGACCAAATACGGCTTGCCCTGCCAGCTGACCGGGATGGTGTGCTGACCGACCGTTTCGGTGCCACCCCAGAACACGCTGCCGAGCTCGCGGACCACCGGCGCGGGCTTGCGGGCCTGAATCTCGCTGACGTCGAGGATCTCCACGCCGGCGCCGAACGCGGTGGTCAGGTACATCCGGTTGCCGTCCGGACTGAGCTCGAAGCCGTGATTAGCCCGGCCGATGCTGGCGATCCCGGCGATGCTCGGGTGGGTCGGATCGGCGACGTCGATCGCGGTCAACGTCCCGCCGGCCAGGCCGGAGGACCAGTACGTCTTGCCGTCCGGGGACCACTGGCCCTCATGGTTGTAGGTGGTGGCGGGCAGCGTCTCGTCGGAGGAGGCGAAGGAGTTCAGCAGCGTCGGGTGCGCGCAGTCCTTCGCGATGTCGTAGACGTCGAAGGCCAACGTCCCCACCACCGGTCCGACCGAGACCCCGGCCAACAGGCCACGGGCCTCGTTGACCTTGAGGCTCTCCCACGTGTCGGTGAGCATTGCCGGGCTGGTCAGGTGGGCGGTGAGCCGCGGGTGTTTGGGGTCGGCGACGTCGATCACCTGGACGCCTTCGGACTTCTTGCGGCCGAGGCCGAAGAACGAGGTCGCGTTGTAGGCGCAGTTCTTGTACTGCGGGTTGACCCACGTGGTGCCCTCGCCCTGGTACTGCCCGAGCAGCGTGAGGTTGCAGGAGTAGCCCTGCTTGCTGCGGCCGCTCTGCCGGTCGGCGAGCGGGACCTGGCCCTGCATCCCGGTCTCCGGCGAGGACCCGGCACCGCACACCGCGCGCGGCACGGCGGAGGCGTAGGAGTCCGCGTGCGCGGGAAACTCGAGCGCGGTCAACGCCAGTGCGCAGGCCAAGGACGCAGCAATGCCAATTCGCATGGCGTGTCCGATCCGGGAGGGGCCGACATACCTAGTTCCGGTAGGTATAGCCCGAGGACACCATTGCCGGCCAGGGCCGTAGGGTCGGAAACGTGACGTTAGCGCTGTACCGCCGCTACCGCCCGGAGACCTTCGCCGAGGTCATCGGGCAAGAGCACGTCACCGAGCCGCTGCAGCAGGCCATCCGCAACGGCCGGGTCAATCACGCCTACCTGTTCAGCGGGCCGCGCGGCTGCGGCAAGACGACCAGCGCGCGGATCCTGGCCCGGGCGCTGAACTGTGAGCAGGGGCCGACGCCGACGCCCTGTGGCACCTGCCAGTCCTGCCGGGACCTGGCCCGCGGCGGCGGTGGCGGGCTGGACGTGGTGGAGATCGACGCCGCCTCGCACGGTGGCGTCGATGATGCTCGGGACCTGCGGGAGCGCGCGTTCTTCTCCCCCGCGATGTCCCGCTACAAGATCTACGTGATCGACGAGGCGCACATGGTGACCACGGCCGGCTTCAACGCCCTGCTGAAGGTCGTCGAGGAGCCGCCGGAGCACCTGAAGTTCATCTTCGCCACCACCGAGCCGGAGAAGGTCATCCCGACCATCCGCTCGCGCACCCACCACTACCCGTTTCGGCTGGTGCCGCCGGGTGTGCTGCGCGACTACCTGGCCGAGCTGTGCGAACGGGAGAAGGTGCCGGTGGATCCGGCTGTGCTGCCGCTGGTGGTGCGGGCCGGTGCTGGGTCGGTGCGCGACAGCCTGTCCGTGCTGGACCAGCTGATGGCGGGCTCCGGCACCGACGGCCTGACGCTGCCGCGGGCCACCGCGCTGCTCGGCTACACCGACGCGGCACTGCTGGACGACGTGGTCGACGCCTTTGCCGCGCACGACGGCGCGGCGGTGTTCACCCTCGTGGACCGGGTCATCGAGGCCGGGCACGATCCGCGGCGGTTCGTCGCCGACCTGTTGGACCGGCTGCGCGACCTGGTGGTGCTGGCCGCGGTGCCCGAGGTCGCCGGCACCGGCCTCATCGACGCGCCCGTCGATCAGCTGGAGCGCATGCGCGCCCAGGCCGCCCGCTTCGGCCCCGCTGAGCTGTCCCGCGCCGCCGACCTGGTGAACACCGGGCTGACCGAACTACGCGGCGCCACCGCGCCCCGGCTGCAGCTGGAGCTGATCTGCGCGCGGGTGCTGCTGCCCGGCGCCGGCCCGATCACCGACTCCGCCGAGGCCCGCGATCTGCACGCCCGGCTGGACCGTCTGGAGCGGCGCCTGGCGGGCACCGCCGCCGAAACCCCCAACCTCTCCGGGCGTGTGGGGCCTTCCGCGGTCGCTGATAGCCCCACACGCCATGAGCGGATGGAGGTTGCGGCGCCCGCTCCCACGCCGCCGGCCCCGGCTGCACCCACCCCGACTGCGCCCGCAGCCGCCGCCGAAACCCCCAACCCGTCCGGGCGTGTGGGGCCTTCGGAGGCCGCCGATAGCCCCACACGCCATGAGCGGACGCCCTCACCGGCCCCGCCGGCAGTCGCGGCGCCCGCATCGGTGGGCGCGCCGGACATCACCACGCTGCGGCGGATGTGGCCGGACATCCTCAACGTCGTCAAGACCCGGCGGCGGTTCACCTGGATGATCCTCATCGACGGGGTGCAGGTGGCCTCGCTGGACGACAACACGTTGGTGCTGGCCTTCGCGGAGGAGGGCAAGCGGAAGAACTTCCTGAGTTCGGGCAGCGACGAATTGCTCAGCTCGGCGATTCAGGAGGTGCTGCGGGTCCAGTGGCGGCTGGACGCGGTGCTCGACCCGGCGCGGGCCACCGCGCCGAAACCGACGCCCGCCGGCCCCGCGCACGCGGTGCCCGCCCCGACACCGGTCGCCCCGTCCGCGCCCATCGCACCGGCGCCCACGGCCCCGCCGCCGAGAGCCGCACCGGCGGTGGACGCGTCGCTGGACGACAGCGCGCACGAGGACGACGAGCCGGTCGACGACAACGGCCTGTCCGGCCGGGATCTGCTGATCCGTGAACTGGGCGCCAGCGTGCTCTCCGAGATCGAGCACGACTGATCGTCAGGGCGCGACGGCCTCCTCGGCCGACGCCATGGCCGAGGCGGTGCTCGCGCCGGCAGCGTCCAACCGGTCGTGCGCGACCACGCTCTGCAGCGCGCGCAGCGTGGTCGCGGCCTGGCTGCCCCAGTGGCTGAGGTAGGAGAACTGCCACCACCACAGCGCCTCGGTCTGCCGACCGGCCTTGTAGTGCGCCAGGCCGTGCAACAACGCCGAGGCCACTCCGGCCAGGTCGTCGGAGATCCGACAGATGAGCAGCTCGGGCTTGGGCTCGTAGGGGTCGAAGACCTCGGCATACTCGTCGATCGGGTCGAGCAGCTTGGCCAACGCCGTGCGGAGCTCGTCCAGGTCCTGATCGGCCCCGGGGTCCGGTTCGAAGCGCTCGTCGAGCATCACGTCGGAGATCGCGCCCAGCCGGCCGCCGGCCAGCAACACCTGGGACACCGCGACCAGCAGTATCGACACGGCCTCCTCCGGCCGCGCGGCCCGCGCCACCTCGCGCAGCGCGATCAGGAATCCCTCGACCTGATCGGCGATCTGCGTTGCGAAGCCGTCCGGATCCTCGGTCACATCTCCACCCCATTGCCTGCCGGTTAGTCGGACGTTAGGGGAAACAGAATCACACGTCGAGCGAACGTCTGCCCTCGAAGGCCCGCCCAAGAGTGATCTCATCGGCGTACTCCAGGTCACCGCCCACCGGCAGTCCGCTGGCCGGCCTGGTCACCTTCAGGCCCATCGGTTTGACCAGCCGCGCCAGGTAGGCCGCGGTGGCCTCGCCCTCCAGGTTCGGGTCGGTGGCCAAGATCATCTCAGTGACCTCGCCCTCGCCCAAGCGCACCAGCAGTTCCCGGATCCGCAGGTCATCCGGGCCGATACCGTCGATCGGGCTGATTGCCCCGCCGAGCACGTGGTAGCGGCCGCGGAACTCCCGGGTGCGCTCGATGGCCACCACGTCCTTGGCCTCCTCGACCACGCACAGCACCGTCGGGTCGCGGCGCGGGTCGCGGCAGATACGGCAGCGCACGTCCTCGGTGACGTTGCCGCACACCTCGCAGAACCGGACCTTCTCCTTGACCTCGGAGATGGCCCCGACCAGTCGACGGACATCCGCCGGATCGGCGGCGAGCAGGTAGAAGGCGATGCGTTGCGCGCTCTTCGGACCGATGCCGGGCAGCCGGCCCAACTCCTCGATCAGGTCGGCGATGATCCCGTCGAACATGCGTGGTCCCGGCTACCGACCGGGCGGCAGACCGAAGGCCCCGCCGTTCCCGCCGACCTCGCCGGGGTCGGCCCCGCCAAAGAAGTCACCCAGGCCCAGGTCGGCCATGATGCCGCCGTCCAGGCCCATGCCTGCGGCGAATGGCCCCATGGTCTGTGCGGTGACCTCGGCGGCCGCGCGGTGCGCGTCGCGGAACGCCGCCAGCACCAGGTCGGCCAGCGTCTCGGTGTCCTCCGGGTCGACGGCCTGCGGCGAGATCTCCAGGCCGATCAATTCACCGGCCGCGGTGACCGTGGCGGTGACCAGCCCGCCGCCCGCCGTGCCCTGCACGTGCACGTTCGCCAGCGAGGCCTGCGCGGCGAGGATCTGTTCCTGCATCTGCTGGGCCTGCGCCAGCAGCGCCGCCATGTCGGGCATGCCCGCCGTCATCTGGGCTCCTTCGCTCCGCGACCTGATGGACCCGAGCCTATGCGCCCGGGCAAACCCGGCGACCCGCCCCGCGGTGGAGCACTAGAATTTGCCCTCAGCGCCCACCGTTGTCGCGCCCGCACCCCTGTTCGCCCGCCGCCCGAGGAGCCTCACCGTGCCCGCACCGCTCGAGCAGCGCGCTCGCAGCCTGGTTGTGCAGAAGTACGGCGGTTCGTCGGTGGCCGACGCCGAGTCGGTCAAGCGAGTGGCCAAGCGCATCGTGGACACCAAGCAGGCGGGCAACGACGTGGTGGTCGTGGTTTCCGCCATGGGCGATACCACCGATGAGCTGATCGACCTGGCCAAGCAGGTCACCCCCCTGCCACCGGGCCGCGAGCTGGACATGCTGCTCACCGCCGGGGAGCGCATCTCCATGGCGCTGTTGGCCATGGCCATCGCGAACCTGGGTCACGAGGCGCGCTCGTTCACCGGCAGCCAGGCCGGGGTGATCACCGACTCGGTGCACGGCAAGGCCCGGATCATCGACGTCACGCCGGGCCGCATCATGCAGGCGCTGGACGCCGGGGCGATCGCGATCGTCGCCGGGTTCCAGGGCGTCTCGCAGGACACCAAGGACATCACCACGCTGGGCCGGGGCGGTTCGGACACCACCGCGGTGGCGCTGGCCGCGGCGATGAACGCCTCGGTCTGCGAGATCTACACCGACGTGGACGGCGTGTTCTCGGCCGACCCGCGCATCGTGCCGAGCGCGCGGAAGCTGTCCGGGGTCACGTACGAGGAAATGCTGGAGATGGCGGCGTGCGGCGCCAAGGTGCTGCACCTGCGTTGCGTGGAGTACGCCCGCCGGTTCGGGCTACCCATTCATGTGCGGTCGTCGTTCAGCCAACGCGAGGGCACCTGGGTGCTGCAGGGACACGAAGGGGACGAGATGGAACAGCCGATCATCGCCGGTGTCGCGCACGACCGCAGCGAGGCCAAGGTGACGGTGGTCGGCGTACCGGACCGTCCGGGTCAGGCCGCGGCGATCTTCTCCGCGGTCGCCGGGGCGGGCATCAACATCGACATGATCGTGCAGAACGTGTCCGGTGCGGCCACGGGGCGCACCGATATCTCCTTCACCGCGCCGCGTGCCGACGGTGCCGCGGCGGTGGCCGCGCTGCAGGCAGTCCAGGAGCAGAACGGCTTCGAGTCGCTGCGCTACGACGACCAGATCGGCAAGGTCTCGCTGATCGGCGCGGGCATGCGCTCCCACCCGGGCGTGTCCGCCAAGTTCTTCTCCTGCCTGGCCGACGCCGGGGTGAACATCGAAATGATCTCCACCTCGGAGATCCGCATCTCGGTGGTGGTCCGGGAGGACAGCGTGAACACCGCGGTGCTGGCTGTGCACAAGGCGTTCGACCTGGACACCGAGGACGAGCAGGCCGTGGTCTACGGGGGGACCGGACGATGAGCAACAAGCCGACGCTGGCCGTCATCGGTGCCACCGGCGCCGTCGGCACCGTCATGCTGGACCTGCTGTCCACCCGGGAGGACGTCTGGGGCGAGATCCGGCTGATCGCCTCGCCCCGCTCGGCGGGCAAGCGGTTGACCGTGCGCGGCGAGCAGGTCGAGGTCCTCGCGTTGTCCGAGGACTGCTTCGACGGCGTGGACGTCGCGATGTTCGACGTGCCCGACGAGGTCTCCGCACAGTGGGCGCCGGTGGCCGCGGCCCGCGGCGCGGTGGCGGTGGACAACTCCGGGGCGTTCCGGATGGACCCGGACGTGCCACTGGTGGTGCCCGAGGTGAACCCCGCCGCGGCCCGCCGGCGGCCGCGCGGCATCATCTCCAACCCCAACTGCACGACGCTGTCGATGATCGTGGCGATGGGCTGCTTGCACGCCGAGTTCGAGCTGCAGGCCCTGGTGGTGGCCTCCTATCAGGCCGCCTCGGGCGCTGGGCAGCCCGGCATCGACGCATTGCGCGAGCAGATCAATAAGGTGGCCGGCTCGGACACGCTGGGCACGCAGCCCGGCGACGTGCGTCGCGCGGTCGGCGAGTTCGGGCCGTTCCCGGCCCCGCTGGCGCTCAACGTGGTGCCCTGGGCGGGCTCGTTGAAGCAGGACGGCTGGTCCTCGGAGGAGATGAAGGTTCGCAACGAGTCGCGCAAGATCCTGGGTCTACCCGGCCTGCGGGTCTCCGCGACCTGCGTGCGGGTACCGGTGATCACCACGCACTCCCTCGCGGTGCACGCGACCTTCGCCTCGGAGGTCTCCGTTGAGCGCGCGCACGCCGTGTTGCGCGACGCCCCCGGCGTGGTGCTGGTGGATGACCCGGCGAACGGTGAGTTCCCGACGCCGGCTGACGTGGTCGGTACCGACCCGACCTGGGTCGGTCGGGTGCGCCGGGCGCTGGACGACCCGAACTCCCTCGACCTTTTCCTGTGCGGGGACAACCTGCGCAAGGGCGCGGCACTGAACACCGCGCAGATCGCCGAGCTGGTGGCCGCCGAACTGCGCGGTGAGTGAACGTCGTCTGATGCGCCGTCAGGCGTAGGCGGCCATCTCCACCGCGAAGCACAACTGCAGGATGTCCGGCATGCCGAACGGCAGCGCCTGGGTGTAGAGCGCGCCCGCGATGCCGGAACTGCGGTCGATCCAGAAGTGGGTGTTGAACAGGCCCGCCCAGGCCCCGGTGTTCGCCGCGCGCATGCCCGGCAGGTCGACGGAGTTGAGCAGGAAACCGTGACCCCAGGTCCAGCCCGGACCCAGGTTGAAGTCGCAGGCCAGCGTGGGCTCGGCCGTCGGCAGTGCCTCGGGGAAGGTCAGCGGGGCGATCTGGTCGCTGAACGCCTGCGCCACGGTGTCCGGCTTCAGGATGGTCGTCCCGTCCAGCGTGCCGTCGTTGAGCAGCATGCGCTGGAAGCGCATGTAGTCCTCCGGCGTGCAGTGCAGGCCGTGGCCGCCGGCCCACCACTGGGGTTCCTGCGGCAGGTCGAAGCCAGTGGGCGCCCAGTTTCCGGCGCTGTCCGGCATGTGGATCGGCACGCTGCCCGCGCGCTGCTCCGGGCTCATGACGAACGTCGCCGAGCTCATCCCGAGCGGGCCGGTGATGTTGGCCTCGAAATACTTGTCCAACGATTGGGTGCTGGTGACCTCGACGATCTTGCCCAGCCAATCGGTGTTGATGCCGTAGGACCATTTCGTGCCCGGGTCGAAGTGCAGCGGCGACTCGAACACGACGTCGAGGCCGGCGATGACGCTGGGCATCTCGCTGAACTCCTGGAAGCGGCCCTGGTTGGCGGAAAAGAAGTCGTACTCGGTGCCGGCAGTATGCGCGATCAGGTTGCGCACCGTGGCCCGCCGGGCCGGCGCCCGCAGCTTCGGGTTGCCGTCGTCGGTGAACCCGGCGAGCACCAGCAGGTCATCGAAGTCGGGCAGGTAATGCCCGACCGGGGCCTCGATGTCGATCAGGCCGCGCTCCATTTGCTGCAGTGCGGCGACGGTGGTCACCGGCTTGGTCATCGACGCGATCCGGTAGGTGGTGTCCGGGCCGATCCCACCGCTTTCCGGGACGCCGGCAATCCGGGAGCCGGCCGCACCGGCGTAGCGCACCCCATCGCGATCGCCGATCACCGCGACGATGTTCGGCACCGCGCCGGAATCGACGGCGGACTGCAGAAGTTGGTCAATCGCGTGGTGATCCATGGGAGCACTCCGGTGTGTTCGGCGCGCCGGCGGCACGGTTTCGCGCCGAGTCAACCACTTCGCCGCTTAAAGCCGAAGGCCCCGGGGCGGCGGCGGCCCGGGGCTTCGGCGGGTGGGACGTCGGGGGGCGGGGGCGGTCCCGGCGTTCGCTTGTGTTGGCCGTGGCCCGGACCGGGGAGGTGGTCCGGGCCTTCGGCGCTTTCGGTGCAGCACCCCCGGCGGGGGTCCGGGGCGATGCGGTGCTGACAGCTTGAATGTCGGAGACCGACGGGGTCGCCTTGAGGGTCGGTGGAAAAAAATCTTGGACAACCTGCGGACACGGCCCCGCCAGTTGAAAGGTCGGCCCGGCCACCGGGGGCCTAACCTGCGGCGATGAAACGAATGGGGGCCTTCGCCCGGAGCATCGCGCTGAGCGGTGCGGTGCTCGGCTGCGCGGCCTGTGGCGGCGGGTCGGCCGGGCTCCCGGCGCCTCCGGGGAGCCCTGCGGCGAGCGCGGATCCCGCCCTCCCCCAGCCGGACTGGCATTGGGAGTCGTTCCGCAACGTGGAGTTGGCGGTGCCGGCGGGTTGGGCCCACGGCACCGGTGACGTGGCCGCCGCGCAATGGTGCATCTCGGACTCCACCTACGCGGCCCCGTATGTGATCCGGCCGGGCCTGGAGGCCGAGCAGGCCTGCCCGATGGCCTCGCCGGAGCCGGTCGACCCGGCCAACCTGGTCGCCAAGGCGGGCTCTTTCGTCTCCTTCGCCGACGTGTCGTCCCCGTCGTCGTCCGGGGCGAAGGACGGCCTGGTCGGTGACCGGCTGACCCGCGCCGAGGGTTCGGTGCTGGTTCGGGTGCAGGCCGAACAGGCGGTGCGGGAGAAGATCGTCGGCTCGATCCGCCGGATCACGGTGGACGCGGCGGGGTGCCCGGTGAGCGACCCGATCAGCACGGATCCGGGCGCGCGACCGTCGCCCGCGGTGGCCGTGGCCACGGTGAAGGACGTGACCAAGGTGGTGGCTTGTCGGTATTCGTTGATCGGGCCGGCGCTCGGCTCGTCGTCGACGGCTGCGCCGACGGCGGCGCCGGGTTCGGTCACCGAGGCGGCGACCTTGTTGTCCTCGGTTGCGGTGCAGGGCGCGGTGGCCGCCGACGCGGTCAAGGCGATGGGCGATGCCTCACCCGGCGGCGGCCCCAACAGCGAGCAGAACTGCCCGAACCAGGCCGGCCGCGGGACGGAAGCGATCGTGCTGCACATCGTTTCCGCGTCCGGCTCGTCCGAGGTCTATCTGCGGTACGGCGGCTGCAATTCCCTCGACGACGGCCTGGTGCCGCGGGTCCTGACCCGCCGCGCGGTCGGGCCGTTCGTGACCGGGGCGAACATGATCCCGGAGTACAGCGACGCGCTGGCCGGGATTCTCGACGATCCCGACGCTCCGGCCACCTCGGGCGACGCTTCCGGCACCGGCTACTGACGTCGTCCTGCCGGGCAAGCCGACGGGCATTGCGCCCCGACTATCACGAAACGACCGTCCCTATTGTCCGCTCTGTGGTGTTCAGGCACAGTTCACAGAATTGACATAATCCAAGGCCTGGATGCCGACAGTTGCCTGAAGGGGTTAACGCATGACACCCACCCGACTTCGTCGGGTGACGCTAGCCGTCCCGGTGCTGGCGTCGCTCGCCCTGGTCATTTCCGCGTGCGGAAACGGCTCGACCAGTTCAACCGCGCAGCAAGAGCCTGCTGCCGCGCCTGTGGGTGCGGCTGCGGTTGCTGCTGCTCCGGCGGCTGCTGCTGCGGTGGCTCCGGCGGCGCCGGCTGTTGGGGTGAAGGCGGCCAAGGCGGTGACCGCGGTCAAGGCCGCGAGCAAGGCGAGCAAGGCGGTCCCG
>DASXPS010000077.1 GCA_036493475.1 Sporichthyaceae bacterium
GGCGAGGCGTGGTTGTACAACACCTGCTCCGACGTCCAGGGCCTGCTGATCGAGCGTGTTACCGGACAGGGGTTGCCCGATGTGCTCAAGGAGCGACTGCTCGAGCCACTGTCGATGGTGGACACCGATTTCGAGGTGCCCGCGGCGAAGCGCGATCGCTTCGTCTGCCGGTACGGCAACGGCCCCGACGGCAAGCCGGTGCTCTTCGACGCCCCGGACGGGCACTGGTCGAAGCGTCCGGCATTCGCCTCCGGTGGGGCGGGGCTCGTGTCCACCGTGGGCGACTGGTACGCCTTCGGCTGGATGCTGCTCAACAAGGGCCGGTTCGGTGACCGGCAGATCCTCTCCGAGCAGGCCGTCGTGCAGATGACCAGCGATCAACTGACGCCGGATCAGCGTAAGAACAGCGGGCTGTTCCTGGATGGGCAGAGCTGGGGCTTCGGCGGCAGCGTGGACGTCGACCCGGTGAACCCGTGGAACACGCCGGGCCGGTACGGCTGGGTCGGCGGCACCGGGACCTCCGCGCACATCGACCCGGTCCGCGGCACGGTGGCGGTACTGCTCACCCAGCGGGACATGACGGGGCCGAAGGCGCCCGCGGTCATGCGTGACTTCTGGCAGGTGGCGGCGGGGGGCTAGTCGGGGCAGAATCGCGCGCGCGGGCCTGTGGGCAACTCGAGGACGTGGGCGGGGGTGAGCGGTGGCCAATCTCAAGGTCGACTACGCGATACTCGATAGCATCAGGCGGTCGGCGGCGCAGATCACCGCCGAGTTCGAAGACCTGAACGAGCGCCGCGAAACTGACGCCGCCATGTGGGGTGGCTATCAGGTGAGATCCGCAATGGACGACTTCGCGTCGAACTGGCATGTCCACCGCGAGGCCTTGTCCGAGCAGATCCGGGCGCTGGGCGAGAAGTGCGCGAGCGTAGCCGAGACGTTCCGGGCAGTCGAACAGGTCTTGTCCCAGGCTGTGGGGCAGGGACCCTCGTGAGCTACCGGCCCCTGGACTGGGCGCCGCTGGCCGAGACCGATCCGCTGCCCGGCGACCCGCAGGCGATCTGGGAGGAGGCGGCGCGGCTACGCGACATGGCTGCGGAAGTCCAGGACCAGATAGCGGCACTGCGCGGCATTGGCGAGGTGGATCTGGTCGGCGAGTACGTCGAAGAGTTGTTCGCATCGGCGGAGGATGTCGCGAAGAAGCTTGACCTGGTTCGCGACCGGTATGTAAAGGTCGCCGGTTACCTCAACCAGTGGGCCGGAGAGTTGGACGACCTCCAACGCCGGACCTTGGCGGCGCTGCACAACGCCCTGGATGCCGAGCGGTTGCTCCAACGGGACGCGCACGCCGACCTGCCGGGCGTGATTCCCTCCGGCTATCTGGGTGCCCACCTGATCGAGCCGGCGGAGGCGCCGGCCTTAGCGGTGTTGGCCAAGGCCCGCCGAGATCTGCAACGGGTGCTCGACGAGGCCACGGCGCGGGACCGGCACTGGGGCAGCACCATCGGTGATGCGATCGATGACAAGCTGACCGACCACTGGCGCGACCATCTGCACCACTGGGTCGAACGCAATCACCGTTGGCTCAAGGATCTCTCGACCGGATTGGGCTGGGCGACGACGATCGCGGCGGTCGGCGCGATGGCTTTCCCACCAGCGGGCGTCGCAGTGCTTGCCCTGTCGGCTGCGAACCTTGCGATCCACGGCACGGAAGCCCTCGGTGGCGAGAAGGGGGCGTTGTTCGAGGCCGGCCTGGACATCGTCGGCATCGCCAGCTTCGGGTCCGGGAAGCTGATTTCTCGAGGTCTGGGTCGGACGTTCGAAGCCACGCAGGAGGCTGCAGCCGCAGCGGCGAGCGGCGAGACCGCGGCCGGTGTGCGGGAGGCTGCATCCACTTCCGCCGAATGGGAGACGGCGGTTCGGAATGCCGAGTCCGGAAGCATGGAGGAGCAGCAGGCGGCAAGGGACTATTTCCGCGACGTTGAACGGAGCGCCGAAGCGGTTGGAAACGCCGAGTCCAGAGCAGTCTTTGACACGGAATCGGCCAACGTGGGCTTCTTGAAAGCGCTGGCGGCCGGTTCCAAGGACGACGCCCACCTGATCAACGACACGAAGTTGTTGGTAGCGACGTATGGCGATGACGCGGCGGTTCAGGCCGCGGCGCTGCCCTTGAGTGTGTGGGAGACGGCGGGGCAAGCTAACTGGATCCCGGCGACAGCCTTGGACCTGGGCGATAAGACGGCGAGGTTCATGCCCTACGGCGGCGCTTACAAAAGGTACGAGGACCAGTATGTGCTGAGCGGAGGGGACTTCTACGAATGAGTATGTGGCGGAAAAAAGGCCACGACGGTGCCGCGTACAAGACGGCCGGTGAACTCGGGCACAGCCAGTTCGGCACCCCGCTCGACCAGATCTTGAACACGCGTGTCCGGCCGCCTATTGGTAAGTGGCTGATGGTTCCCGCGAACTGGGGCGGCTACGACAAGGACGCCAAGCAATGGTCGCAGACCACGGCACCGCTGGTCTGGGGCATGTGGATCGAACGGAACCCGGGCGCCGTGCATCCCGGCCGGGAGGCCGTGGCTCGCACAGCTTTGGAATTGCAGACGTACGCCGAGAAGTATGGGGGCTTCGACCCCACGCAACCCGTCGAGATCGTCACCTACCTCTACGTCCCCGATCCCAACAGGCATGCCTTTCCGTTGCACCTCTGGGTAGACGACCGGCCGGGGCTGACCGTCGAACAAGCGACCACGGACGCGGGCGCGATTTCAACGCCGGTTGCCGAGGAGTTCAGTACGGACATGCTGGGTGTGGGCCGAAAGGTCACCTGCCACGGCACGTTGGACCCACAACCGGGTGACCTGCCGGGGACGCGGTCGATGTGGGTGTCGGTGTACTACGCGTTCGCGATCCCCGGCCGTCAGGCGGTGGTGACCGTGCGGGCAACCGATACCGATCTGGGGTGGATGAGCGCGGCATCCGACGACCTCGATGAGTTCGTCCGGTCCGTCAGATTGGAAATCATCGGCGGGAAGCCGTTCACGCTCGGGCCCACGCAGAGCTGATGGGCGCCGAGCCGCCAGTCGGCTATCGGATTGCCCTGCCCCCGGGCTGGGCGCGTATTCCGCTGCGCTGGGGGACGGACGAGGCCATCGCCGCCATCGCCGATGCCGTCTTTGGCGACCCGCTCGTGGACGACCAGCTCACGGCTCGTCGTGCGGCCGCAATCGACGAAGTGCACAAGGCGGCGGTAGCGGCGCGAGACGGCCGGGGCGTGCATCTGTATCTGCCGATCAGCGACATCCACGGGCTTATCGTCCCGGCGTCGTTTGTGGTGGCGGACGTCGCGTTTGGTTCGCCAGACCCGCTCGATCCGGCGCTGCTCATTTCGCGGCTGGCGGCCGATCCGGGTGCGAAGCGAGTGCGGATCGATGGCGTGCCCGGCACTCGAACCGAAAGCGCCGCTTCGGCAGATCCCGGACGGGGGACCCCGTTGCCGTCGCGACGCATCGATTACGTCATGCCTTTCCCCGACGATCCGGACCGATGGCTGGCCGTCACTTTCTCGGTGCTGCAGCCCGTCGATGGGGCGGGTGACCTGTCGTCCACGTGGATCGAAATGTTCGACGCAATGATGACCACGTTCCGCTGGACCCACGCCACGGCGTGAACGGGGAGGGCGAGCGACGCCGCGCTCGCGGGAGATTTGGACCCAACTGGCGAGCTCGGACCATCGCCAAAATTCAACCGGTACGCAAAAGTGTCCACGACGTCGTGCTGAACCAAATCGGGAGCGGAGGCTCATTCACATGTCGCTGCCGCTGGACCAGGCCCTCCACGTCACCGTGCACTGCGACCGCCGCAAGTGGTTGCTCATCCCCACCGCTTGGGGCGGTCGGTTCAGCGACCCCCAGGAGTGGGCCGACACCGTGGCGGCCCGTTGCTGGGAAGCATGGCTGGACCGCAACCCCGGTGCCAAGCCGCCCGGTGTTCACGCGGTTGAGCGCACGGCGCTGCTGTTGAAGACCTACGCGGACAGGTACGGCAGCTTCTACGCGCCGCAGCCGGACGAGGCGCTCACCTACCTGTACTTGCCGGATCCCGCCGGGAACGCCTTCCTGATGCATGTGAGCGTGGACGACACGTCAGGACTGACGGTGGCCAAGGCCATGGCCGAGCCCGACATGGCCTCGGCGTCCGGGGTGGAGGAGTTCACCACCGATGCGCTGGGCACGGGGCGGAAGTTCACCGTGCAGGGCGCCCTGGACCCGCGGCCGGGTGATCCGCCGGGACCACCGGGAGAGTGGCTGTCCATCTGCTACATCTTCGACGTTCCGGGTCGACAGGCCATGGTGACCGTGCGGGCAACGGACTCCGAGCCGACCCACATCAACGCGGCGGGCGCCGACCTGAACGAGTTCGTCCGCGGCATCACCGTCTCCACGGCCGAGACCTCTGGGGAAGCGTGGGATCCGCATCCGGGCCGCGCGGTCTCCCCGGCGATGAGTTCCGTCACGACGGGCGGTTCGCAGCCGGCCGGTGCGGGGGAATCGCCGGCGGCGGCGCCTCCACTACCGCAAAATCTGGCGGCCCGCGCCGGCCGGGTTGCGGTTGCCGTGGGCATCGGTCTCTTCGTCCTGATCGCGGTGTGGCGGTTTCCCTCCGGCCATCACGATGATTCGTCCAACACCACCGATTCACACTCGCCGTTACCGCCGCAACGACATGCCACTTTGGATTATCTCGCCGCCGCCTCCTGGAAGCCGCAGGTCGACATCCAGGACACCGATTACCCCGGTGCGGACGTCTATTACGCGCTGAAAGCGGCGGGGGTCGCGCCCCTGACATTCGGGCCCGGCTGGCGCATACAGCTCGATTCCGCTCCGGCCGACCCGTCGATCCACCTGTCTGACCTGCTCGCGGAGCTCACCGTTGTCGGTATCGGGACGACGCCGTGCAGCAAGGCGATCGATGTGGCGAGTCAGCCGCCGGACGGGTTCCACGCCCCCACGGCGCTGGCGGGCCTGCCGTCCGGGTGGCGGGGCGTCCGGTCGAGCTATCTTCTGGAGCCCACGATCAGCCTCGCCGGTTGCCGGGCGGGCACATTGGTCTATGGCCGGATCGACGCGTTGGGGAGCGGTCTCACCAACGATGAGGTGGACGCCGCCGCTGACCGCCTGGCCGCCGCCATTTCGCACCGCGGCATCACGAAGTTCCGCGCCGGCACGGCGCCCAGCGTCAGCGGGGCTACTGCTGCACCAGATCAAAGATCTTGAACATCGGCAGGTACAGCGCGATGATCATCGACCCGATGATCGATCCCAGCACCGCGATCATCAGCGGTTCGATGATCGCGGTCAGCGATTCGGTGGTCGCCTCGACGTCGTTGTCGTAGAACTCACCGATCTTCGACAGCATCTCGTCCAGCGCCCCGGTCTCCTCGCCGGAGGCCATCATGTGCACCACCATCGACGGGAAGATCGGGTGCTTGCGCAGCGGACCCGACACCGATTCACCGGTCTTCACCGATTCCCCGACGTCGCGCAGCGCCCGGCCGATGACCACGTTGCCGCAGGTCTCCGCGGTGATGTCCAATGCGGAGAGGATCGGCACGCCGGCCCGCAGCAACGTGCCGAACGTGCGGGCGAAGCGGGCCAGCGCGATCTTCTGGAACAGCTTTCCGAAGATCGGCACCTTGAGCTTGAACGGGTCGACGACGTCGCGGACCTGCGCGGTGTCCTTGTACCGACGCCACGCCACGAACCCCGCGACGGTGCCCACCGCCCCGATCGGCGCCAGGAACTTCATCCCGTGCGAGGCGGCGACCAGGATTCGGGTGGGCAGCGGCAGCTTGCCGCCCAACTGCTGGAACAGGGAGTCGAAGGTGGGCACCACGAACAGCAGCATCGCGATGACGGCCAGCACCGCCATCACCAGCACCACCACCGGGTAGGCCATCGCGGACTTGACCTTCGAGCGCAGCTTGACCTCGGCCTCGAAGTTATCTGCGATCTGACGCATCGCCAGATCCAGGAAGCCGCCGGTCTCACCGGCGCGCACCATGGACACCATCAGCGGCGGGAAGACCCGCGGATGCTTACCAAAGGCCACCGACAGCGCGTTACCCGCTTCGAGGTCCGCCTTCACCAGTCGCAGCACGCGGTTCAGCTCAGGGTTCTCGGACTGCTCCGACAGTATCGTCAACGTGCGCAGCATGGTCAGCCCGGCGTTGATCATCGTCGCGAACTGCCGCGAGAAGATCGCCAGCTCCTTGAGCTTGACGCGTCCCTTGCGCAGCTTGATCTCGCGCTCGAGGCCCTGCGCGGCCGGCCGGATCTCCAATGGGCGGTAGCCCATCGACCGCAACCGGTCGGCCACCGCTGCCTCGGTCTCGGCCTCCACCTTCCCCTCGACCAGCCGGCCGCGGGTGTCCTTGACCTTGTACGCGTACTGAGTTGCCGTCGCCACAGGTGTTCTCTTCTCAGGGA
The DNA here is from genome assembly GCA_036493475.1 of Sporichthyaceae bacterium. NCBI lineage: Bacteria > Bacillati > Actinomycetota > Actinomycetes > Sporichthyales > Sporichthyaceae > Sporichthyaceae bacterium. Next base: position 6,489 of record DASXPS010000077.1, read on the forward strand.
TAGGCGGTCAGATGGACAGCGGGAGTTCCGCCGGGCGCAGTTGCTGCGGCGGACGGCGCAGGGTGGAGCCGGTCAGCGTGAGCAGGTCCTCGCGGTTGGAGCAGTGCTCCAACGCCTCGGCCAAGCTGATGCGGTGCGTGCGCACCAGATCGGCCAGGTGCGCGTTGAGGGTCTGCATGCCGTCCTTGGCACCGGCCTGCAGCGCACCGGGGATCTGCGGCAGCTTGTCGTCGCGGATCATCGCGCGGATTCCCGGTGTGCACACCATGATCTCCACCGCCGCGCAGCGCCCGTTGCCGTCCGCGGTGCGCACCAGCGTCTGACACACCACGCCCTGCAGGGTGGCGGCCAGCTGGGTGCGGATCTGTTGTTGCTGTTCGGCCGGGAACACGTCGACCACCCGGGAGATGGTGTCCTGCGCGGACTGGGTGTGCAGGGTGGCCAGCACCAAGTGTCCGGTCTCCGCGGCGGTCAACGCCACCGAGATCGTCTCCAGGTCGCGCAACTCGCCGACCAGGATGATGTCTGGGTCCTGACGCAGCACGTGGCGCAGCGCGCGACCGAAGGAGTGGGTGTCCACCCCGACCTCTCGTTGGTTGACGATGGAGTTCTTGTGCGTGTGCAGGAACTCGATCGGGTCCTCGATGGTCATGATGTGGTCCTGGCGCATGCGGTTGGCCAGGTCGATGACCGCGGCCAGCGTGGTGGACTTACCCGAGCCGGTCGGGCCGGTGACCAGTACCAGCCCGCGCTTTAGCTCCGCGAACGACGCGATCACCCGCGGCATCTCCAGGTCCTCGAGGCTGCGGATCTCCCACGGGATCACCCGCAACACCGCGCCGATCGATTCGCGCTGCTGGTAGATGTTCATCCGGAACCGGGCCTTGCCGGGCAGTGTGTAGGCCAGGTCGAGCTCGAGGTTCTCCTCGAACACCTTGCGCTGACGCTCCGTCAGCATTGCGTAGATGACGTTGCGCAGCTTCTCCGAGGTGAGCACCGGCTGGTCCTCGACCAGGATCATCCGGCCGTTCTTGCGCACCGCCGGTTGGGTGCCCGCGGTCAGGTGCAGGTCGGAACCGCCGACCTCGAGCAGGTGCTCGAGCAGTTCGTCGAGGTCCACCCGCCTGGCCGCGATGCGGGCCTGCCGCTCCGCCTCGACGGCGACTGCGGCAGCTTCGGCCGCGGCGATCGCCTCGGCGCGGTGCTCCGCGGTGACCGCGGCGATGGCGTGCTCGTGGGTGTCGGCCAGCGCATCGGCGATCTCGTAGAGGCCCAGCACGTCCTCGCGTTGCGCGGGGATCGACGACTGGCCGTACGTGGGCAGGGTGTCGTACGGGGGCAAGTCGTACGGGACGGACTGATCCACCAAGGCCTCCGGGCCGAATGACGTGGGGCAAGGCCGGCTGATCGCCGTCCTAGGAAGACATTCGTCATTCGGTGGGGCGAAGTTGAGTCACCGACGCTAGGAGGTGTCAGTCCCCGGGCTCGCCGGGGCCGTACTGCGGACGGATCGCGGGGGCGCGGTCCACCGACCGGTCATCACCGGCGGGGATCGGCGCGACGGGCCCGGTGGCCGGAGCGCCGGTGCCCGGCGCGACCGTCGGCGTGCTGGAGGGCAGCGAGCTCGCCCGGTGCGACGGGCCGGACGCCGGCACCGCGGCCGGCGCGCGGTGCTTACCGGTGCCCTGCACGATGATCGGCGCGGTGGACTTCAGGCCCGGCTTGCCCGCGGCCGGCGACGGGATGCCGGGCGGCGGCTTGGGCTTCGGCTTCGGCCGGTGCTTGGGCTTCGGGCACGGCTTGAGGTTGATTGTGTGGCCGTAGGCGGGCATCGGGTCGCCGATGTACTTGCGGCACGGGCCGTACTCGATCGGCGCGACCTGTCCGGTCCACCACGAGGTGCGCTTCTCCGCCCCGTTCCAACCAAAGGAGAAGTGGATGTGCGAGTAGTGCGGGTCCGGACCGCCGTAGTGCCGCCAGCCTTGGTCGGACTCATAGACGCCCCAGATGCGACGATTCCAGATGACGTACATGATGCCCACCCGGCGGGCGTTGACGGCGTCGTCGGCCAACAGCCAGTCGATGACCCGCTGCCCGGCCACCACGTCCTCGTAGTTGTTCGGGTTCAGCATCCAGTCCCAGGCGCGGCCTTCCTTGTGCTCGGACAGGCCGCCCTTCCCGCAGGCGCGGGTGGCGCCGCCGCTGTAGCCGCGGTTCCAGGTGCGCAGCACGAACTGCTCGAAGGCCAGCACGCCGGGCTTGATGATCGGGTCGCAGGACACCTGCGGCAGGTAGGGGCTCTTCTGCTCCACGCCGGCGGGCAGCACCACCCGGGCGGTGGGCACCGGGGCGAAGCCGGCGTGCTGCGGGAAGGTGGCGGCATCGCCGGGGGTGGCGAGGCCGATGACGGTGGGCAGGCTGACGGCGCCGGCCACCACGCCCGCGATCCGCGCGCGCAGCGCCGGGTCGGTGCCGTCGATCAACTCGTCCTCGTTGACCGCGACCGGCGCGGTCAGCCGGCGCAACGGGTCGAGGGCGGGCGGGGCCTGGTGCTCGACCAGGTCGAAGGCGCGGGCCACGATGGCCTCCGCGGCGGCCACCGGGTCCGGGGTGACCACGGCGCGCCAGTCGGCCGCCGGCGGCAGCGTGCCGTACTGCGGCAGCGGGGCCAGCAGTTCGTCGTCACGGCGCCTGCGGCGGCGCGGAATACGGCGGACCTGCTTCGGTGACACGGTGTTCCCCCGGACTGATCGGTGCTGCGCTTGCCCGATCAGTCTTTGCGCGCAGAACGTCCGCCGATCACCCGATACGTCCGAATCGGTGACGCATTCGACCGATTTGCACGCTCACCAACGCGGACAATTCACCCGTCCGGCCCAGCCCCGATCAGGTGGGTCAGGCGACGACGCGGAGGATTTCCTCGACGGAGGTCAGGCCGCGGCGGACCTTGAGCCAGCCGTCGTCGCGCAGGGTGGTCATGCCGTCGGCCACGGCCACCCGGGCGATCTCGTCGCTGGTTGCCCGGGCCACCGCCAAGCGTTCGATCTCCTCGCTGACCGTCATGACCTCGTGCAACGCCATCCGACCGCGGTAGCCGGTGCGGGCGCACTGCGTGCAGCCGACCGGCCGGTACAGCAGCGGTGGGCCGTCCTGCACCGGGAATTGCAACTCGGCCAGCTCGGTCATCGTCGGGGTGTACGGCACCCGGCACGAGGTGCAGAGCATCCGACACAACCGCTGGGCCAGGATCGTGTCCACCGCCGACCCGACCAGGAAGGGCTCGATGCCCATCTCGATCAACCGGCCGATGGCTGACGGGGCGTCATTCGTGTGCAGCGTGGTCAGTACCAGGTGGCCGGTCAGCGCGGACTCGACCGCGATCTGCGCGGTCTCGTGGTCGCGGATCTCACCGATCAGAATCACGTCGGGGTCGGCGCGCAGGATCGAGCGCAGGGCCTTGGCGAACGTCAACCCGGCCTTGGGGTTGGTCTGCACCTGATTCACCCCGGCCATTCGGTACTCCACCGGGTCCTCGACCGTGATGATGTTGACCTCGGGCCGGTTCAGGATGTTCAACGTCGCGTACAGCGTGGTCGACTTACCCGACCCGGTCGGCCCGGTGACCAGGATCATCCCGTACGGCTTCTGGTAGGCCGTCTGGTAGCGCGCGAAGTTCTCCTCGGAGAAGCCCAACTCGTTCAGGCTCATCGCGGCCGTGCTGTTGTCCAGGATGCGGGCGACGATTTTCTCGCCCCACACCGTGGGCAACGTGGCCAACCGCAGGTCGATCTTGCGGCCCTGGTGGTTGACCGACAGCCGCCCGTCCTGCGGCACCCGCCGCTCGGCGATGTTGATGTCGGCCATGATCTTCAGCCGGGAGATCACGCCGGACTGCAGCGACTTCGGCGATCGGTGCGCCTCGTGCAGCACACCGTCGATCCGGTAACGCACTCGCAGGTCGGTCTCGGTCGGCTCGATGTGGATGTCCGAGGCACGGTCGGTGATCGCCTGCGAGATCAGCAGGTTCACGAACCGCACGATCGGCGCCTCGGAGGCCACCGCGGTGAACCCGGCGAGATCCGTCGCCTCCTCGACCTCCTGGGTGGAGATCGTGCTGGTCAGATCCGACAGCTCGCTCTCGGCGCGGAAGATCTGATTGATCCGGGCGGCGATGTCCTCCTGCGCCGCGACCGCGAACCGGATACGACACCGGGTGATCCGGGACAGGTCGTCCTTCAGCTCGATGTTGCCGGCCTGCGCCAACCCGACGGCGACCACCAGTTCGGAGTCGGCGAAACCCAACGGGAGCACGCCGTAGCGGCGCGCCTGATCGCCGGGCAACCGGGTGGTGGCGGTGGGGTCGATGGCCACCGTGCCCACGTCCACCCACGACAGGCCGAGTTTCGCGGCCTGCACCTGCATCAACTCGGTCTCGTGGAGCCGACCCTGCTCCATCAGCACGTCCAGCGCGCCGCGGCCGTCGCTGGCGCCGACCGCCATCGCGTGGGCGAGCGCGTCGGGGTTGATCAGTTCCGCGTCGAGCAGGGCGCGCAGGGCAAGACTGTCCGAGGTCACTTGACCGGCGGCAGCGCCGAGAGCGCGGCGGCCGGATCCTCCTTGTATCGCGTGATGAGTTCGGCGGTCGCCTCATCGATCCGCTCGAACAGCGCCTTGCGGTACGCGGTCAGCTTCTCCTCGGCGGCGCGCAACCGGGACATCGCCTCGGCCACCGCGTCCGGATCGTGCGGGTCGATCTCGGTAACCCACATCCACTCCGACTCCGGCAGGTCCGGCAGCGGGTCGGCGGACCGGATCGAGGACAGCGCGGTACGCGAGGCCCCGGTACCGGTGTCGCCCAGTACCTTGATCAACTGAGGCAGCGTCAGCGAGCCCTGGGTGCCGGAGCCGGCGGCCAGCAGGTCCAACCGGGCGTGCACCAGGCGACGCCAGTAGGAGACCTTGTCCTCCTCGGACTGCAGGTTCTTGCGGTAGGCGCGCAGCGTCGGCAAATCCATCGCGGCCAAATGCCGCGGTGCGTCGTGCGACATCGATACTCCCGAGGTGCGCGCAGGTGGAATCGCACTCATCGTGTCACGACCTCCGCTCGAGCCGCGGCCATACCGGCCCGCCGCAACATCACCGACAAGTCGTGCGGACGGCTGGCCACCAATTTGGCGTCCTCGATGTCCACGACTCCCTCCATCACCAACCGGCACAGGTCCTGGTCGAACGTGTGCATGCCCGAGTACGACCCCGCGGCGACAAGATCCGGGATCGTGTCGGTCTTCTCCGGGTCGGCCACCGCCTCGGTGATGCGCGCGTCCGCCACGGCGACCTCCATCACCGCGACCCGGCCGCTGCCGTCCGCGCGCGGCACCAGCCGTTGGCAGACGATGCCCTTCAGCGCCGCGGCCAACGACAGCCGAACCTGGCGCTGCTCGTGCTCGGCGAAGAAGTCCACGATGCGGTTCACCGTCTCCCGGGCATCGGTGGTGTGCAGCGTGGCCATCACGAAGTGACCGGTTTCCGCGGCGGCCAACGCCGCCCGCACTGTCTCGGTGTCGCGCATCTCCCCGATCAGGATCACGTCGGGGTCCTGGCGCATCGCGGCGCGCAGCGCGGTGTGAAAATTGCGGGTGTCCGCGCCGATCTCGCGCTGCGACACCGCGGCTACTTTGTCGGTGTGCATCACCTCGATCGGGTCCTCGATGGTGACGATGTGCACCGCGCGGTTGACGTTGATCGCGTCGACCATCCCGGCCAGCGTGGTGGTTTTCCCCGAGCCGGTCGGTCCGGTCACCAGCACCAGCCCACGCGGCTCGAGCGCCAGCTTGGTCAGCACCGGCGGCATGCCGAGTTCGTCCAGCGTCAGCGGCGATTCGGTGATGTGCCGCAGGACCGCGGCCACCTCGCCGCGGGTGCGGTAGACGTTCACCCGGAAGCGGCCCGCGTTCGGCACGGCCAGTGCGAAGTCGACCTCGTTGGTCTCGGCGAACCGGTCGGCCAACTCGAACGGGATGATCGGCAGCACCAACTCGGCGACCTCGGCGGGGGACAGGTTGTCCTCCCGCACCAGGACAAGTGTCCCGGAGATCCGTAGTCGTGGCGGGCTGCCCGGTTTGAGGTGCAGGTCCGAGGCGGCGTTGGCCACCACAGCACGCAGATATGGCGCGAGCGCGAACGTCATACCCAGTTGTCGGTTGCCGCGTCGCGTGGCTTTAGGCCGAATGGGCGCCGATCATGCGCAGCGTTTGGGCGGCGTTGGGTGGGTGGGCGGGGTCAAGGTCGGCCCGAGGGCATCCGATATCAGCGGCAACACGCATGGTGCGTGGGTCGTGAAATGCGCAGGTGATCGGTGAACCGCCCGTTCGATCGCAACATCGTGGCCCTGGACATCGGAAGTTCCGGCGTGCGCGCCGGGCAGTTCGCCATCAGCGGCCGCCGCCCGCGACTGGACCGTTACGCCACCGCGCCGCTGCCCACCGGGGCGGTGACTGCCGGGCTCATCGTCGACCCCGCCGCCGTCGGCAAGGCACTCAAGCAGTTGTGGTCGGCGGGCAAGTTCAACACCAAGCAGGTGGTGTTCTCCGTCGCCAACGACCGGGTGCTGGTCCGTCAGTTGGACCTGGACTGGATGGAACCGGCCGACTTCCGCAAGGCACTCGCCTACTCCGTCGCCGACCAGATCCCGATGACGCTGGACGACGCGAACCTCGACTACCACGTGCTCGAGGACATCGCCGCGGTGCCCGAATTCGGCCTGGACCGCACCCTGCGCATCCTGTTGGTCGCGGCGACCCGGGACATGGTGGAGACCTTCTCCAGCGCACTGGACATGGCCGGGCTCTCACCGGTGCACGCGGAGCTGGCGCCGTTTGCGCTGATCCGCGCCGCCGCCCCGACTACGCTGCCCACTGCCGCGGACACCGCCGAGGCCATCGTGGACATCGGCGCGGACACCCTCACCGTGGTGGCGCACACCGGCGGCCGGCCGCGCTTCGTGCGCACCGTCGGGTCGCTGGGCGGGCGGCTCATCACCGGCGAGTTGCAGCAGAAGTTCGGCTGGTCGTTCGACGAGGCCGAGCAGGCCAAGGCGTCCTACGGCCTGCCGCGCCAACGGGCCGCCGGCGAGATCGGGGTGGACCACCCCGCACAGCGGGCGATGGAGGAGCGGGTCACCGCAGTGGTCGCCGAGGTGCGCACCACGCTGAACTTCTTCCTCGGCGCGGGCACCGGTGTCACCCAGCTGTCCCGCATCGTGCTCACCGGCGGCGGTTCGCTGCTCGCCGGGCTGGACGAGCGCATCGGTGCGGCCATGCACACCCCGGTCGTCGGGCTGACCCCGCCGGACACCGTGAAGCTCGCCGGGGTCAAGCCGTCGGATTTGAACGGTGCCGGGTCGGTCGCGTTGCTCGCGGGCCTGGCGTTGGGGGTGGCGTCGCGTTGAGCGAGCGCAGCGAGCTCACAGTCAACACAGTGCGATCGAGCCTCATCGGCGCACCGAGGAACGAGGGGCGTCGTTGAGTACGAACATCGAACTCACCAAGCCGGGTGCGATCACCCGGATCAGCACCCCGGGACCGCGGCTGGCCTCGGTCAACCTGCTCTCCCCGGCCACCCTGGAATCTCTCGCGGTGCGCCGGGTGCGCCGCCGGTTGCTCGCGGCCGGTCTGGTCGGCGCGTTGGTGGTCGGCGGTGGCTGGTTGGTCGAGGGTGCGAAGCTGCACTCCGCGCAGCACCGGCTGGCATCCGAGCAGGCGCAGACCGCGCCGCTGCAGGCGCAGCTCACGGCACTGGAGCCGGTCGCGAAGTTCTTCGCCCAGCTCGACGCGCGCAAGCAGGCCGCGTCCAAGGCGATGGCCGCCGAGGTGCTGTTCTCCAAGGCCCTGACGGACCTGAATTCCCGTACTCCGCAAGGGCTTGCGATCAACAACATGTCGGTGACGTTGACCCCGTCGGTGGTCACCTCGGTGGCCCCGCCGGTCTCGCCGCTGACGCAGGCCGGCATCGACGCCGCCGGCAACGTCGTCACCACTTCGCCGGCCGCCGGCGCAGCCGCCGGGACCACCGCGACGACGCCCGCTGCGCCCACCGCGGCGGCGTCGTCCGCGGCCGCCGGTGCCGTGTCCTGCGCCCGCCCCGACCCGTTCCACCCGGCGGCGATCATCGGCTGCGTCACGCTGTCCGGCACCGCGCCCAGCCGGGACGTGGTCGGGCAGTTCGTGAACAACCTGAAGGCCGGCACCTACTACGCCGACCCGTTCGTCACCACCACGACGGTCACCGGCACCGACGGCGTGCAGAGCGTGCAGTTCTCGGGCAGCGTCGGCCTCACCGGTGCCGCGGTCTCCGGTCGGTATGCCGACCTGAGCTGGCTCGCCGACCCGAAGGTGCTTGCCGAGGCGGAGCAGATGGTCGCCAAGGGCAACACCGCGAGCTCCCGGTTGGCCGCGTCGACGGCCGCTGCGCAGAAGGCGGCGAAGAAGGCCGCGGACAAGGCTGCCGCCGACCAGGCCGCCGCGGACGCCGCCGCGCAGCAGGCCGCCGAGGACGCCGCGGCCAAGCAGTTGCAGGACGCCGCCGCTGCGGCCCTGGCCGCCGCCAACGCCGCGGCCGCCAACCAGGCCAACAACTCTGGGCAGGGGAAGTAGATGACGCTGGACTGGGCCGCAAACTTTCGCGGGACCGCCCGCCCGCAGCTGCGCCGTGGTCTGCCGCCGCTGACCCGGGTCAGCAAGACCGTCGCGCTCGGCGTGCTGCTGCTCGCCGTGGTGCTGGCGATGGCTTACTTCGCGGTACTGCGCCCGCGGGCACATGCGGTGGACAAGGTCAACGCGCAGGCCGCGGTGGTCACCGCGGCCAACGACTCACTGCGCACGCAGATCGCCACTCGGCATGCCGAGGAGGCCCAGCTACCCCAGCTGCGCACGCTGTCCGGGGCCATCGACAGCCGGTTCCCGCCCACCGCGGAGCAGGCCAAGATGTTCACGATGATCACCGCGGCGGCCGCCGCCGCGGGCATCGCGCCGCAGTACCTGACGAATCTGACGGTGGCTCCGCCGGCGGATTCCTCGGCGTCCGCGTCCACCTCGGCGCACCTGCCGGGGGTCGGCACTGCCATCGGCCAGGTCGCCGCGCAGCAGGTGTCGCTGGACGCAAAGGGCACCCCGGCGCAGGTACGCGCGTTCGTCGCCAACCTGGAGAAGCTGCCGCGGGCCTTTGAGATCACCGCGGTGAACCTGACCCAGGCAGCAGTCGGCACCACCGGCACCACCACGCCGCCGCCCGCGGTCGTCTCCCCGGACGCCGGCCTGGAGCAGGCCTCGATCACCGGCCAGATGTTCCTGATGCCGAAGGTCGACGATCCCACCAAGGCCACCACGCCGGCGGGCAGCGCGAAGTGATCGGTGCGGCAGCCGCCCTGTTCGGGTTGCTGATCGGTTCGTTCCTCAATGTGGTCGTCCACCGGGTGCCAAGGGGGGACTCGGTGGCGGACGGCAGGTCGGCGTGCCCGGCCTGCGCGGTGAAGATCCGGCCGCGCGACAACATCCCGGTGGTGTCCTGGGTGTTGTTGCGCGGCCGGTGCCGCGACTGTGCCGCCCCCATCTCGGTGCGCTATCCGTTGGTGGAGGCCGGCACCGCGGCGCTGTTCGGTGCGCTGGGGCTGCGGGTCGGCGCCTCGTGGGTGCTGCCCGCGCTGTTGGTGCTGGCCGCGGCCGGCCTCGCGCTCGCGCTGATCGACCTGGAGTTCGGTCGGTTGCCGTTCGCCATCACCGTGCCGCTGCTCGCCGCCCTGGCCCTGTTGTTGGTTCCGGCGGGCATCGCTGACGGGTGGTCACCCGCGGGCACGGCGCTGCTCTCGGCCGCGGCCTGGGTTGCCGTCTACGGCGGGATCTGGCTGGCCACCACGGGCCGCGGTATGGGCTTCGGTGACGTGGTGTTGGCCCCCAGCCTCGGTCTCGCGCTTGGCTGGCTCGGTTGGGGGCCCAGCCTGGTCGGCCTGCTCGCCGGCTTCGGTCTGGGCGCGCTGATCGGCGTCGCGCTGATCGCGTCCGGCCGGGTGCAGCGTCGCGCGCAGCTGCCCTTCGGCCCCTACATGCTCGGCGGTGCGGCACTGGGTGTCTTCGCGGGCTCCGTGCTGTGGACCGGCTACCTCGGCCTTCTCGGCTGACGCGCTGTGCGCTGCTCATTCATGAGCGCAGCGAGTTCTCTCATACGCGTGGCGTCAGATTTGGTGTCGAATCGGCCCTGAAAATGACGCCCTGCGTATGACAGTGCTCCCGCAGCTCATGAATGAGCAGACGACAGGGGCACCCGCGCTGCATAGGGTGGGGGCCGCGGAACTGCCATCCGCGACGAGCGAAGGAGCTCCCGGTGGCCTACCCGGTCAGCTATCGCACGGAGTACCTCGAGAAGCGCAGCAGATTGCGGGTGTTCTTCCGGTGGGCGCTGGCCATCCCGGTCGCCCTCGCCGCCGCGCTGTGGACGCTGGTCGGCTGCGTCACCGCGGTCGCGGCCTGGTTCGTGCTGCTGTTCACCGCGAAGTACCCGGCCGGGCTCTACGAGTTCAACAGCAACATCCTGCGCACCCTGTCCCGGTCCGCCGGATACCTGCTGCTGCAGACCGACCAGTTCCCACCGCTCGGGCTGGGGAAGCACCCGGAGTACCCGATCGAGGTCGTGATCGCGCCCGCGCAGGAGAGCTACAGCCGGCTGAAGGTGTTCTTCCGGTTGTTGCTCGCGATTCCGATCTACATCGTCTCCGGCGCGTTCGGGTACGCCTACGGCGCGGTCGCCATCGCGAGCTGGTTCGTGATCGTGGTGCTCGGCCGGATGCCCTTCGGCATGCACTCCGCGCTGGACTTCCTCTACGGCTTCACCGTGCGCTTCTACGGCTACGCGTATCTGATGCTGACCGACACGTACCCGAGCTTCACCGACGAGCCCGACCTGGACCTGCCGCCCGCGGAACCGATCTGGGCGCCGCCGCCGGACTACCAATCCCCGTACGGCGGGCCGGTGGCGCCGAACTAGGCGGCGGAGTCCACAGACAGCTGCGAGGTCTTGATCAGGCCGCGTAGCGCCAGCACCGCGCGGGTGTGCAGCTGGGAGATCCGTGACTCGGTCACCCCGAGCACCCGTCCGATCTCCGCAAGGGTGAAGCCCTCGTAGTAGTAGAGCGCGACGATCACCTGATCGCGTTCGCGCAGCTCGCGGACGTGGCGCAGCAGCAGCGCGCGCACCGCGTCGTCCTCCATGGCCTCACCGGGCGCGGGTGCCTCGTCGACCACCACGAGGTCCTCGGTGGCGGAGACGGAGGTGAAGGAGACCTTGGCGTAAAGATCGCGCAGGGCGTGCGCGGTGATACCCAGTTCGGCGGCGACCTCGGCCTCGGTGGGCGCCCGGTCCAACCGCGCCTGCAAGGTGGCCTGCGCCTTCTCGATGGCCCGGATCTTGTCCCGCACCGAGCGCGGGACCCAGTCCTGGGCTCGCAGCGAGTCGATCATCGCGCCTTTGATCCGGGGCACCGCGTAGGTCTGGAACTCCAGCCCACGCTCCACGTCGAACTTCTCGATGGCGTCCATCAGCCCGAAAATGCCCTCGGAGACCAAGTCGGCGGGGTCCACCGTCTGCGGTAGCCCGGAGCGCACCCGCCCGGCCACGTACTTGACCAGCGGCGCGTACTGCAGCACCAAGCGGTTGCGCAGCTCGGGCGACCCCGTCGCACGGTACTCCCGCCAGATCTCTCTGATCTCCACAGCTCGTCCCCCCGGCCGCACGTACCTGACAGAAATTCACAGTAAGCAGCGGGACGAACGCACTCGGTGACTTCCAGAAAGGACGGTACGAACGGTGGAGTTCTCCCTCGGTCGATCAGACGGCGTAACAGAACCGGTGTGAACTTCAGGAAACCCGGCGGCCGTCGGTTGCGTCGAAGCAGCGAAGCGGGGTAACCACGCGAGACGCGGCCGGTCAGACAACGGACACGTCACGGTCATGACCCGTCCTGCCTAATCACACCCCGACAGCGCAACCGGAGGCCTAGCGTGACCGACATGGCGACCGAAATCACCCCGATCTATGACACCGTGGCCTCGGACCTGGGCAGCCCGATCCCGGCCACCGCGATCGACTGCTCCTACGCCGCGATGGTCAAGCTGGCCACCGCCGGCGACAAGGCCAAGGACGCACCCGCCGGGCCGATCGCGCTGCCCGCGCCGGCCACGGCCAAGCGTCCCGTGAAGTCCGCCCCGGCAAAGCCGTTCGCCGTGGTTGCGGGCGACAAGGCCAGCTGAACCGCACGCTGCACATCCGCAGAGTTCACCGCCCGTTGGTTGGGCGGTGAACTCTGTTGTTCGTGGTGCTGGGCAGCCGGGCCCAAGTTGTCGCTTATGCGTCGGTGCGCGAGACTGGCGATTAGCGAGAAGGGTTGTGTCCCTTCCGGGGAAGGGACGTCCATGACCGACACGACATCCGGCAGCGAGACCGTCACCATCGTCGACAACCGCACCGGTCGCAGCTACGAGCTCCCCATCGCCGACGGCGCCATCAAGGCCGCGCAGCTACGTCAGATCAAGGTCGATGACGAGGACCCGGGACTGCTCTCCTACGACCCGGCCTTCACGGCCACCGCCAGCTGTCGTTCGGCGATCACCTTCATCGACGGCGAGAAGGGGATCCTGCGCTACCGCGGGTACCCGATCGACCAGCTGGCCGAGCGCGCCAGCTTCCTCGAGGTGGCCTACCTGTTGATGAACGGGGAGCTGCCCAGCAAGGACCAGCTCGCCGAGTTCACCCACACGATCACCCACCACACCTACGTGCACCAGAACGTCAAGAAGTTCATGGAGGGCTTCCACCACGACGCCCACCCGATGGGCATCCTGGTCGGCACCGTGGGCGCGCTGTCCACCTTCTATCCCGAGGCCAAGAAGTTCACCGAGCCGGTGAACCGTCGCCTGCAGATGGCCCGCCTGATCTCGAAGATGCCGACGTTGGCGGCCTACGCCTCCCGGCACTCCCGTGGCCTGCCCTACGTGTACCCGGACAACGACCTGTCCTACGCCGGCAATTTCCTCAACCTGATGTGGAAGATGTCCGAGCCCAGGTACGAGCCGGACCCCATCCTCGAGCGCGCGCTGGACGTGCTGTTCATCCTGCACGCCGATCACGAGCAGAACTGCTCGACCAACGCGATGCGCGCCGTCGGCTCCTCGCACGTGGACCCGTACTCCGCGGCCGCGGCCGCGGTGGCCGCGCTCTACGGCCCGCTGCACGGCGGCGCGAACGAGCAGGTGCTGAAGATGCTGCGCGAGATCGGGTCGGTGAAGAACATCCCGGACTACGTGGCGCGGGTGAAGAAGGGCGAGTTCCGCCTGATGGGCTTCGGCCACCGCGTCTACAAGAACTACGACCCGCGGGCCCGGGTAGTACGTCAGGTCGCCGAGGACGTATTCAAGGTGACCGGACTGAACCCGTTGCTGGAGGTGGCCGTCGAGCTCGAGCGCATCGCGCTGGAGGACGACTACTTCATCCAGAAGAAGCTGTACCCGAACGTCGACTTCTACACCGGCATCATCTACGAGGCCATGGGCTTCCCGGCCGAAATGTTCACCTGCCTGTTCGCCATTGGGCGCATGCCGGGTTGGTTGGCGCAGTGGGAAGAGGGCCTGCTCGACCCCGAGCAGAAGATCGCCCGCCCGCGGCAGCTCTACATCGGCCCCGACGCGCGCGACTACGAGCCGGTCAGCTCACGGGACCGGGTGCACCACGACCTTTTCACCCCGCCGGACAAGCCGATCGTCGGCGACTGAGCGGGAGTCAGTTCCCCAACGACAGCGTGGAAAGCCGCTCGGCCTCGACCGGCTCCACCTGCATGCTCAGCAGCACGGCGCGGGCCAGGCGCGAGTCGGCGCCGGGCTCGGTGAGCCCGTCCAGCGATCGGCGCATGACGGCCAGCGCGCCGCCCACGATGAGGCTGACCGCGACGTCCACGTCCTCGATGACGAACACGCCCGCGTCCACCGCGCGTCGCAGCGCGTCGGTGGCGAACGGGCGGACCGCCTCGACGAACAGTTCGTCGCCGTGTGCCAGGTTGACGATCAGCGCGCAGAACGCGGGGTCGTCATGGGCCAGCCGGACGAATCGGCGCAACGCGCGCATCGCCACCTCGGCCGGTGGATCGTCCGGTCCGGGCGCGCCCACGATCTCCGCGGCCAACGACTGGATGGCCTCCCGCACCACGGCAGCGACGAGTTCGTCCTTGGATGCGAAGTGGTTCTGGAACGAGCCGATCGCCACGCCGGCCTCAGCGGTGATGTCCGCGATGCGCAGCCCGGATACCCCGTCGCGGGCGATCACCCGATGCCCCGCCTCCAGCAGGCGGGCCCGGGTGCGGGCACGGCGGGGGTCAGGCACAGGCCCATTGTGCCGGACGAGTTGAAATTCCGTTCAGAAAGTTCTTGAAATCGATTTCACTAAGTCGTACGGTCACCGCATGAGACCTGCTTATCGCGTGGCTGTGTGGGGCGTTGGCGACGTCGGATCGATCTGCGTGCGGGAGGCCATCCGGCTACCCGAGCTGGAGGTGGTCGCGGCGCTGGTGTACTCACCGCAGAAGGCCGGCCGCGACGTCGGCGAGCTGGTCGGGGCCGATCCGATCGGTGTGCTGAGCACCGCCGATCGCGCCGAGTTCCTCGCGGTGGACTGCGACGTTGTGCTGCACACCGCGCTGGACCACCCGTTCGCGGACACCCTCACCGACTACGTCGACCTGCTCGAGGCGGGCAAGAACGTCATCACCTCGCACCCGTACAACAACCTGAACTTCCGCGATCCGGACTTCGCCAAGCGGCTGCAGACGGCCGCCGAGGTCGGTGGGGCTTCGTTCTACGCGGGCGGGGCGAACCCCGACTTCGTCGCCCACCGGCTGGCCATGACGCTGACCGGCTTCTCCAACGACATCCGGCAGATCAAGATCGAGGAGTACTTCGACTGCGCGGCGCAGGCGAACCCCGGCATCCTCGAGGTCATCGGCCTGAACGGTGACCCGAATCGGGTGATGGACGACACCAGCCCGGCGCTGTGGTACCAGCAGCAGTACTGGTTCCAGATGATCCAGCACCTGGCCGACGAGCTGGGTGTGGAGCTGTCCCGCATCGAGGCGGCGTCCTACTCCGAGCCCGCGCCGGTGCGGCTGGAGTCGCCGATCCTCACCATCGAGCCGGGTCGGGTCGGCCGGGTGTCCTACGAGTCCACCGGCTTCGTGGGCGATGAGCCGTTCCTGGTCATGCGGGTGGGTTGGTACCTGACGCCGGCGATGAAGCCCGACGGGGTCACCGCGGACTGCCAGTGGATCTTCTCGATCGAGGGTCGGCCGTCCAGCCGGACGGTGATGAGCATCGAACCCACGCTGACCAACCTGACAGCGGAGCATAACTGCGCCATGGCCGGCGAACCGGCCGCACCCGGCTACGTGGGGTTCGCCGTCTGCCTGATCCAGGCCATCCCGGGCGTGGTGTCAGCGCCGGCGGGCATCCGCCCGACGGACATTCCCGCGGTGCACTGGCGGCGGGATCTACGCCTCAGCCGACGGTGACGGTGGCGCTCTTGCCCTTGAAGCCGTTGTAGGTGAGCGTGTTCGCGCCGACCTTGGTCGCCTTGTTCAGCTTGAGCGTGTAGGTCTTCTTGTCGATCGTCACGGTGGCCGCGGACTTGGTGGCCTTGGTGACGGTCATCGTCACCCCGCCCGCGTCCTCGGCCTCGCCGATCACCAGCGTGTAGGCCTGCGGGGCCGGCGCGGAGGCGGCGGAGGTGTCGGCCGGGCCGGGCGCGGGCGCACCCGCGGTGCTGCCCGCGGCCGAGGTGTTGGTGCTGGCGCAGCCGAAGGTGGGGTCGCACGCGCTGGACGCGCTGGCCAGCGAGGGGTCGCCGCTGTCCTTGACGGAGCCGTTGGTGAGCGTGCCGAAGATCAGCAACCCGGCACCGATGACCGTCACCAGCGGGACGAGGGACGAGGAGGCAAGCGACTTCTGCATAGCCGGAAATTTTAGGGCATTTGCCGCAGGCCGGAAACTGTCGGCAGAACATCAACATCCGCCGGGCGATCCTGGCACTCCGCGCCGCCAACCACTGGCGCGGACGCACACTTACCGCTAGAGTGCGGCCGCTTTGGCCCGGGCGACCGCGCCGTCCCAGTCCTCCAGCGCGTCCACGTACAGCTGACGCACCGCCTCGACCTTCGCGTTGAGGTTGCGCAGATTCCAGTCATCGGTGTGGATCGGCGGCGCGACGATGGCGTGCAGCGTGCCCGAGCGGATCGAGTTCGAGCCGCGCCACATCAGCTCGCCGGTGTCCCGGATGATCACCGGCACGATCGGCACCCCGCCCTGCATGGCCAGGTGGAACGGGCCCTTCTTGAACGGCCCCACCCGCGAGGTCAACGACCGGGTGCCCTCCGGCGCGATCATGATCGAGTAGCCGTCCGCCAACCGATCGACCGCCGGCTGCAGCGCGGTCTTGGCCTGTTTCACATTCTTCCGGTCGATCAGCGCCGCGTTCATCAGCCAGGCTATCTGGCCGAGCAGCGGCATCTTCTCGACCTCCTTCTTGCCCACCGCGGTGACGTCGCGCTGCACGATCTTGAACACCACCAGCGGGTCGAGCAGGCTCTGGTGGTTGAAGATGAACACCGCCGGGCGGTGCGTCCAGGCGTGCTGCTCGCCGACGATCTGCACGTCCACCCCGGCCAGCGAGAGCATCACGTCGCCGCCGATGTTCACCAGCGTGTTCGCGGCCACCCGTCGATTGCGGTTGAGCAGGCCGAAGCCTGCGGCTACCCCGGCGGTGACGGCCAGGCCGGCGTAGGCGGCGACGGTGCGCGGCATGTCCAGGATCGACGAGGACGAGCGCGGCACGAAATTCACCACCGGCCAGCCGCGGCGCTTCGCGATCGCGGCCAGCTCCGGCTCCGGGTTGGTGGGACGCGGATTGCCCACCGTGGAAAGGAAATCCACGTCCTCGTCGCCGTTGGCGTAGGCGAAGGAGTTGTCCAGGTCGATGTCGTGCTCGCGGGCGAACGCCTGCACGGCCAACGCCTTGGGCTTGCCCCACAACATTTCGCCGTCCACCTCACCGGTGCACCGGCCCGCGTCGTCCACCGCGAGCTTGGTGCACAGAACGTGTTCGATGCCCAGTTCCTCGGCCAGCGCGTCGATCTGGAACGGCAGTGCAGAGGAGGCGATCACCACCACGTGCCCGGCCTTCTGGTGCTCGGTGATCTTGTCCAGCGCGTCCGCGTAGAGGTACCCGCCGAGCACCGAGCGGGTGAACTTGCGGCCCATCTCGTCGAGTTCCTCGGTGGTCTTGCCGCGGAAGATGCCCAGCCCCACCTTCATGAAGTCCTCGACCTCGGCGTGCCCGGTGCGGGTGCCCAGGCCGGTCAGGATCACCTTGACGGTGTCCACCGGGTTCACCTGACCATGCGTCAGGCGCTCCTTCAGCAGGGCCAATGCGGAGTATCCGTCGACGATCGTCCCGTCGAAGTCGAAGAACGCGGCGACCTTCATCGGATGGTTCCTCTCATCTGCGCGATGTGTGCCAGCTCCACGGAGTTGACCTCCTCCAGGCGGGTCAGCACGTCGTCCAGTTCGGCAGCGAACTCCATGCGCTTGGCCACCACGTCCGGGCCGGCAGCGAGCAGTCCGCGGTTGGTTGCGAGCGCCAATCCGTTGCGGAACAGGTGGGTGGACACTGCCTCGGACGAGGTCACCCGCCGCTGCAGCTTGAACTGCTTGCCCAGGCCCAGGCACGCCTTGGCCGCGGCCTCGGCCTCGACCGCCACCGGGCCGGTGGAGACCAGGAATTCCGCCACCACCGCGTAGGCCTCGAAAAACGAGCGCAGAGCGCGTTGCGCCACCAACGGCCCGGTCGCCTTCATGTCCGCACCGATCGTCTCGAACTTCTCCCAGCGGGACTCGTCGGGCTCGATCAGCCGTAGCTCGGCGAGCAGTTCCTGGCGGAACTCCTCCTTCTCGGCGAAGAAGAACTCGAACTTGAGCAGGTCGCGCAATCGCAGGGCCTCCCGCCAAGCGCCGACCATGCCCCCGCCGGTCTGCTCCACCTTGAGGAACGCCAGTTCCAGGATCGCCCGGTTGACGAACACGTGCACAGTGGCGTTGCGATAGAACGCGGCGACCAGTTCCTGCTCCGGACCGATGCGGTACACCGGCTCGGCACCGCCGTCGTAGCGCTCCACCACGTTCTCGTCGACCAACGTGCTCAACGTGCGGGCCACGCCCGCCTCGGTGGTCAGCTCGCGGGTCGCGGTGGAGATGAGCGCTCCGGAGGAGTTCAGCAGGCCGACCACCGGCTCCAGCACCGCGCGCACCTCGGGCAGGGTGAGAGCGCGGTCGCCCACGCCGAGCAGGGTGAAGGTCACCAACGCCGGCGCGGTGACCATGGTGGCCCGGTTGATCCGGGTGCACAGCTCAAAGGCGAGCTTGCTGCGGGCCAATCGCTTCACCGCACGCGCATCGGCCGGCGCCACGTCGTCCTTGGGCAACGCGTACTGCCGCAGCGCTTCGTGGACGTTGATGGGCTCGCCGAAGCGCACGTGCACCTGGCCGAGGTGGCGTTGCCGTTGCTGACGCGCGAAGTGCAGCAGCCAGAAGACACTCTCCGCCTTCTTCGTCGCGCCGTGGCTCTCCACCGTCATTTCGCCCGCCTCGTGCAGCACGTCGTAGACGATCGCGGTGGGGATGATCAGCACGTCGCGCAGGTCGTGTTCTTCCACCGCGTCGGCCAGGTAGTGCAGCAGACCCATCTTCGGTGGCAGCAGCTTGCCCTGCCGGGACCGACCGCCCTCGACGTAGAACTCCAGGTTGAAGCGCTTGGACACCAGGAAGTTGACATAGCGACCCAGCATGAACGGGTAGACGGGGTTGTCCCGGAAGCTGCGCCGGATGCCGACCACGCCGATGCGCTTGGCCGCCGGACCCAGCGGCCAGAACATCATGTTGATGCCACCCAACACGTGGTTGACCGGCAGCCCGTTCTCGTAGGTAACGGTGAACATCAGGTACGGGTCGAGGTTGGACTTGTGGGAGGGCAGGAACATCAGCGCGTGACGCTCACTCAGTTCCCGTAGTTGAGCGAGTTGTGCCGGGTCGATGTCCAGGTCGTAGGCGCGGGAGTGCAACGCGCGGCAGTACGTCGCCCAGTAGTCGAGGACCCACCGTTTCTCGTCGGCTGCCATCTCCTCCAGGTACACCCGGCAGTCGGCCAGCACTCCCTGCGGACTGCGGCCCAGCTTGACCGCGAGCGCCTCGGCCCGGGAGACGAACTCGCGGTTGTTCAGGATCTCCGCGACCACCGCACGCGGGGCGCGGAACCGGTCGCCGTGCAACCGGCGCTCGGCCATCTCCAGCACGATGTCGGCCTGCCGGTCCACGAACGCGGCGAACTCCGCTTCGCTGCGATCCGGGGCCGGTGCCAGTTCCCGCTCGGACCACCGGGCCTTCAACTCGTTCACCGTGGCCGGGTTGCCGACCAGGATGCGGGCCCGGGCCGGGTCATGCCCGACCAACCGGGCCTGGCCGCGGCGACGCAGCGAGCCCGCGGTGGCCGACTTCATGCCGCGGGCCAGGGTGCTGCGCAGGCGCGCCTCACCGGGCGCCCTGGAGTCCGCCTCGGTCAGCCAGCCGACCCGCACCGGCACGATCGTGGCGTCGTTGGCCTCGGCCTCGTGCACCGCGTCGGCCGCGTCGGAGTGCACCGGAGCCCCGATGGAGTCCGCGTAGGAGTGCAGCAACCGTCGCTCGAATGACGAGACCGCCTTGGCCAGCACCACCACCGGGGTGCCCGGCGCCGGTGGCCAAGCCGCCCCGACGGGTTCGAGCACGCGGGGCCGTTCCAGGGTCGCCATCCGCGCGCCCCTAGCTCTTGGCCAGCGTGAGGACCTCGGCCAACCCCTCGCGCATGCACTCGTTGAGCAGATCGGGATCGGGTACCGCGTCGTGGTCGGTGGCTACCCCGATGCACGCGATGCCGTCGTGGGTGACCAGCGTGGCCATCATCGCCGAGCCGGGCACCGGACCGAACGGATACATGCGTTCGATGCGCGCCCCGGCCAGGTACGACGGGCGGGTCAGGCCCGGGAAGTTCGACGCCTGCAGGTTCAGCGCGGAGGAGGACTTCAACGTCACCGAGGTGAGCACGCCGGCGGGCAGTCGGCTCATCACGCCGGCGGTGGAGCCGAGGAAGGCCATGGCCGGCTCCTCGCGTATCGCCAGCACCCGCTCGCGCACCGCCTGGATGCGTCGGGCCGGGTCCGGTTCGGTGGCGGGCGCGGCGATGTAGGCCCCGGCGAACTTGTTGCCACCCGCGGCATCCCCGACCTTGCGCAGGCTCACCGGCAGCGCCAGCGGGAAGTCCTCGAGCTCCGCGCCGTGCTTGGCGTGGTAGCGCGCGACGCCGCCGACCAGCGCGGCGATGTAGGCGTCGTTGACGCTGCCGCCGGCCGCTTTGCCCGCGGCCTTCAGCTCGCGGATGTCGCACTCCAGCACCCGCATCCGACGGGCCAGGCCGCGCTGCGCGAGCAACCGGGACGGGGTGCCCGGCACCTTGACCACCCGGGTCAACGACTGCGCGTAGTTGATCGCCTCGGTCGGTCGGCGCACCGCGCGGGCGGCCATCGACCCGACCCCGCGCATAATGCCGAGCACGGTGTGCACGGAGCCACGCACGTCGTCGCCGAGCGAAGCGGGATCCTCGATGCCGGGGACCGGACCACGCGGCGCAGCGCGCCGGGTCTGCGGATCGGCCGGGTAAAGCATGTCGAACAGCTGCATGAAGCCCTGCCCGTCGGACAGTGCGTGGTGCAGCTTGAGCAGGTAACCGGCCTTGCCGTCGGGCAGGCCCTCGACCAGGACCGCCTGCCATAGCGGCCGGGCCACATCGAACGGCGTCATGTGCAGCAACGCGGCGCGGTCCAACAGGCCGTCCAGGCCCTCGTCCTCGGACAGTCGCACCCGGGTGACGTGGTAGCTCAGGTCGACATCCGTGCCCACCCAGGCCGGCGGCCGGATGCGCAGCGGGTCGTCGACGACCTTCTGGCGCAGCCGCGGCACCCGGTGCATCGCCCAGGCGTGCAGGTCGCGGAAGTCCTGCCAGTCCGGGGCGTGGCTCAGGATGGCCATCATCGTGCCGTCCGAGCGCAGCCGCGCATCGGCCTCCGCGCGCCACATCAGCGCCTCGAAGTCGGACATCTCCGGGTCGGCCGACCACAGGTCGTCGTAGCCGGACCCGGTCTCCGTGATGACGGTCATCTGGCTGTTCCGTTCATCCGATTTGGCTCGTTCACACGTGCTCGGTGATCCACCGCACGAGCTCACCGATCACCTGCTGCTGGATCGGCTCGTTGTAGATCTCGTGGAACAGGCCGGGCCACAGCCGGGCATGCACATCGGTGGACGCGACGCCGTTGACGATCAGCCGCAACGCCGCCGCCGGGACCAGCATGTCCCCGCTGCCCTGCATGATCTGCACCGGCAACGTGAGCTCGCCGAGCCCGGCGACCAGCTTGTCCCCGCCGGCGATGAGTTGCAACGTGGTGCGCGCCGGCGGCCCGTGGTAGTTCAGCGGGTCATCCTCGTAGGCCTTCACCACGGCCGGGTCGGTGGACACCGCCGGGGCCAGCGGCAGCACGGGGATCTCCTCCAGGTCCAGCACGGCGAGCAGCTCGGGTGCGACCACGATGGCCGGCGCGGACAGCGACAGGCCGGTCAGCCGATCCTGATGCGCCTGCGCATAGGCGACAGCGATCGCGCCGCCCATCGAGTGTCCGACCAGGAACACCGGGCGACCGTCCGCGGCGGCCAGGTCGACCAGCAGGTCGAGGTCGGCCACCACCGCCTCCCAGGATTCGATGTCACCGCGCTCGCCCTCCGACCGGCCGTGGCCGCGGTGGTCCAACGCCCACACGGTGCAGCCGGCCGCGTTGAGCGCGGCGGCGACGTGCGCGTAGCGGCCGCTGTGTTCGGCGTAGCCGTGCGCGATCACCACGTCGACGCGCGGGTCCGCGGCCTGCCAGGTCTGGTAGTACAGCCGGCCACCGGCCAAATTGCCCTCTACGTGTGCCACCGCGACCCCTTCCGGGCGGGGGGGAGAATCCGGGAGTAAGTTACTGGAGCGTAAACCTAGCGCAGCGTGCTGACCTGCGGCCATGGCCCGCGTCACGCAGGCACAGTGCCGGCGGTCACGTCTGCGGCCGCCTCGATGCCGGCCACCACCACGGTGACGTTGTCCTTGCCACCGACCGCCAACGCCGCGTCGATCAGGCCGGACACGGCGATTTCTGGGTCGTCGCAGCGCAGGAAGCCGGCGATGACGGCGTCGTCCACGAAGCCGTGTAGGCCATCGGTGCACAGCAGGTAGCAGTCGCCGGGTCGCGGGGTGAACGTGCGGATGTCCGGGACGGTGTCCAGCCGCGCGTTGATCACCCGGGTGATCACGTTGCGGCGCGGGTAGTGCTGGGCCTGCCATGCGTCGAGCAGCCCGGCGTCGAGCAGCTGCTGCACCTCGGAGTGGTCCACAGTGAGCTGACGCAGCCGACCCTCGCGCAGCCGGTAGACCCGGGAATCCCCGACGTTGGCCGTGCGCAGCCTGCCGTCCGCACCGGCCACCAACGCACTCAGCGTGGTGGCCATGCCCTCGCGGCCGGGGTCGGTGTCGGCGGCGATCGACGCGCACGTCTCGCGCACCGCGGCCGTGATCTGCGCGCTGCCGCGACGCGAATCGCGACTGAGTCGTTCCATCGCGGCCACCGCCAGTGAGCTGGCCACGTCGCCGGCCCGGTGTCCGCCCAGCCCGTCGGCGACCGCCCACACGGTGTCGCTGGTGAGCATGGCGTCCTCGTTGAACGGGCGCACCAGCCCGACATGACTGCCCGCGGCCGCGCGGACCGCCGGAACCGGCGTGGTCACGTCAGCCGCGCGCCGCGGCGAGCAGCTCCTCGACCGTGCACAGCTTGACCCGCGGACGGCCTTCCGGCTTCCCGGCGGCGACCTCGACGCCGTCGATGATCCGCCAGTCCGTCTCGGTGACCAGCTGCGAGCTGCGCTCGTGCAGGAACTCGCCGACCGCCTCGATGTCGGCCTCGGCCCGGTCCACGCCGGCCGTGGTCAGGTCGGCCAACACGGCCTCAGCGGTCTGCTGACCGTCCTTGCGGTTGGTGCCGATGACCCCGGACGGACCGCGCTTGATCCAGCCCGCCACGTACTCCCGCTCGCCGCCGATCACCCGGCCGCCCTCGTTCGGGATCACCGCACGCTTGTCGTCGAACGGCACGTCGGGCAGCGGCAGCGCCCGGTACCCGACGGCGCGCACCACCAGCCCGCACTCCAGGGTCTCCCGGCCGCCGTTGTCCCGGGCCTTCACGGTGCCGGATTCGTCCTTCACCAGGTCGTTGCTGCCCAGCTCGATGCCGGCCACCCGACCATCCGGCCCGGCCAACAGCGAGATCGGCGAGTGGGCGAAGCGGAACACCATGCGCCGCGGCTTCCCGGTCGGCGGGTGTTCGGCCAGGATCCGGTGCAGCGCCTCCATGTTGGTGCGCACGGTGTGCCCGCCGGCGGTGATGTCCTCGGGGTCGATACCCGCGAAATCGGCCGGGTCCAGCACGATGTCCACGCCCTCGAGGTCGGGTAGCTCGCGCAGCTCAGGGGTGGTGAACGCGCCCTGAAGCGGGCCGCGCCGGGCCACGATCACCACCTCCTTGACCTTGCCGGCGCGCAACACGTCCAGCGCATGGTTGGCGGTGTCGGTGGTGGCCAACTCGTCGACGTCGGTGACGAGCATGCGGGCCACGTCCAGTGCCACGTTGCCCGCGCCGATGACCACCGCGCGTTCGACGTTCAGGTCCGGGTCGAGGTCGCGGAACTCCGGATGGCCGTTGTACCAACCCACGAACGCGGTGGACGCCATGCTGCCGGGCAGGTCGTCGCCGGGGATGCCGAGGCGGTTGTCACTTTGCGCGCCGACCGAGTAGACGACGGCGTCGTAGCGCTCCAGCAGTTCCGCGCGGGTGACATCGCGACCGATCTCGACGTTGCCCATGAACCGGAACCGTTCGTGATCGGCGGTGCGCGCGAAGGCCGCGCTGACCGTTTTGATCTTCGGATGGTCCGGGGCCACGCCGGAGCGGACCAGGCCCCACGGGGTCGGCAGCTTCTCGATCATGTCGACGTGTACCTCGAGGTCCTCCGAGCGCAGCAGTATTGCTGCGGTGTAGAACCCGGCCGGTCCGGAGCCGACCACTGCCACCAACGCCCTCGCCATGAGAGGTCAATCTAGTGGGCAGGGGCAGAACGCCCGTCCCGATCCCGGCCGACGTGCCATCCTTGGACCGCGATGAGCGATCACTCCACGGTCGGGCCCGCTGCCCCCGCGCCGCCGGCCCCTGGCCTGGGGCCGGTGCTGCCGTGGTCGGGCTCGGGGCAACGCGCCGACAAGATCATCATGGGTCTGATCGCGTTCAGTGGTTTGTACTACCTGATCACCACGCCGTTGGTGCCCGAACTCGTCGCGCACCACCCGGTGGGGCTCGCGCTCATGCGCGGCTCGAGCACCGCGGTGGTCACCCTGGGCGCATTGGCCCGCACCGGGCACGGCTCGATCGTGGTCGCCGTGCTCGCCGGTCTGCCCGGCACCATCCTGTTCGACTGGGTGTTCTGGTGGGCGGGCAAGCGCTGGGGCCACAACGCGTTGGCGTTGATGCTGGGCCGTTCGAAGAATCCG
Organism: Sporichthyaceae bacterium; assembly: GCA_036493475.1. Taxonomy (NCBI): domain Bacteria; kingdom Bacillati; phylum Actinomycetota; class Actinomycetes; order Sporichthyales; family Sporichthyaceae; species Sporichthyaceae bacterium. The sequence goes on from DASXPS010000077.1 coordinate 31,284, forward strand.
CAGAAGCGCATGGCGCGGGTGGAGTCCATCTCCGGCAAGTACGGACCGATCGCGGTGGTGACCGGCTACATCATCCCGATCCCGACCACGGTGATCGCGGTGGCCGCGGGCCTGGGCGGCATGTCGCTGCCGGTGTACGTGGTCCTGGACGCCATCGGCGCGCTGATCTGGTTGGGGTTGTTGGCGGGGCTCGGTTGGGGCATGGGGCAATCCGCGGTGGACATCGTGCACGCGGTTTCGCGTTATTCGCTGTACCTCACGATTGCGTTGGTTGTCCTGATCATCGGGCGCCAGATCGCCATGAATCGTCGTCACCCGGTCGGCTGAGTCCCCGCTAACTTTCAGCTGATTCCCACCTGCGCGCGGATCGCCGTAGGGCGCCCGCTCGTCTGAGCGGTGAGAGCTTTTTCGCACCGGGGGCAGCATGATGGGCGCGGGGCGTGTGCTGCTGTCGGCAGCCGCCTTGATCGGGTCGTTGGCCATGCCGGTACCGGCGTCGGCGCAATCCGTCGTGTCCTCACCGTTGGGGCTGTCCGAGGACGGCCGGTGGCAGTTGTTCTCCACCAAAGCGTCGTTGTTGCCGGTTGACACCAATAAGAGCAGCGACGTGTACGAGCGCGATCTGCTCACCGGTGCGGTGCGGTTGATCAGTGCGACACGGTCGGGTCGGGCCGCTAACGCGGCCAGCGACAACGCCGCGATGAGCCGGGACGGCAACTGGGTCGTTTTCACCTCGGCGGCCACCGATCTGGATGGATCGGGCCCCGCGTGTGATGTGTACGTGCGCGATGTACAGGCCGGCGTCACCGAGCGCATGCCGCGCACCGACGGCATACCCGCGGGCAGTTGCGCGCGGGCCGCGTCCATCAGCGACGACGGTGCGACCGCGGTGTTCGCGGTGGACACCAACCTGCCCAACGTGGCGTTCTGGCCGCGGGCCGCGGTGTTGCAATGGACCCGCGACGACGATGCCATTGAACGCATCGACCACGACTGGCAGGGCCACTTCTTCAACTGGCCGGTGGCCACCACGTCGGTGTCCCCGGACGGCCACGAGGTCGTGGTCACCGAGGGCGGCGGCAGCGACGGGCGGGGGCTGTCCGCCTACCAGTGGAGCGCCGGGTCGCACAGCACCTGGACGAAGGCCGCCGAGCAACCGCGCGCGGTGTGGGTGACGGTCAGCGCGGACCAGCGCAGCGCGACGCTGTCCCCAGCAGCGCCGGTCGCCTGGTTCGGCGCCGCGCGGACGCACACGCCCACCACCCTGCGGGACAGCGTCGCGCCGAACACCACGATCACCTCCGGTCCGCCCGCCAAGACGCACAGCCACAAGGTGACGTTCACGTTCAAGTCCAACGAGTCCGGCTCGGTGTTCCAGTGCCGGGTGAACAGCGGGGCGTGGTTGGGCTGCAGGAGTGGGTGGACGGTGCCCTACTCGGGCAAGAAGGCCTACCGGGCGGAGGTCCGCGCCATCGATCGCGCCGGCAATGTCGACGGCAGCCCGGCCACGCGCCGATATCTCATTTACTAACGAAGCGCCTGATCCACTGACTCACTTCGAGGAGTCGGCGTACTCCTCGCTCTGCACGTGGACCTTCTCCTCGGCATCGATGCGGCGCTCATTGGCGTAATCGCGCATCAGGGTGCGGTCCGCGTCGGTCTCCGGGCCACCGAACAGGGCACGCGGGTAGTAGTGGCGGTGCAGCACCACGTTGAGTTGGGCGCCCACCAACGTCACCTGCGCCTGCAGGTAGAACCACCACAGCAGGGTGATGACGGTGGCGAACACGCCGTAGGTGGACTGGGCGCCGCCCATGTGCCGGGTGAGGATGATCCCGGAGATGGTCTGCAGCAGCCAGAACACCCCGCCGGCCAACAGGGCGCCGGGCAGCACGTCCCGAAAAGTAATCTGACGGTCGGTCAGCATGCGGTAGGCGACCAGGAACAGCCCGACGTCGACCGCGATCGCGATCAGGTAGCCGAGTATCCGGCTCAACGGACCGAGGTTCACCGCTGGATCGGAGCCGGTGAGATAACCCACCAGCGCGGTGCTGGCCAGCAGCCCGCCGCCGATGGTGGCCATGGCCTTGAGGCTGGTGAGGATCTGTTGCTTCGCCTTGGGCCGGGCGAACTGCGGGATCTCCCAGACCGAGTTGAACGCGAACTGGGTGACCCGCACCACCGCACTGCCGCTCCAGAACGCCGAGCCCAGTCCGAGCAGCAGGGCGAGCACCGACCCGTGCAGGCTGCCGATGGAGGAGACGTTGATCAGCGGCAGGTAGGAGTTGAGATGGCCCATGACGCGCGTGCGGTCCTCGGCGGACAGCACATAGCCGAGCACGGTCACGGTGGCCAACAGCAACGGGAACACCGAGAAGAACGCCCAGAAGGCCATCGTGGACGCGAGGTTCGCGGAGGAGTCCTCCCCGTACTTCTTGGCGGTGGCCACCGCGAGCGCCAGCGGGCGGCGCTCGCGTTGCACCTGGTCGAAGTCTCGCAGTCGAGAACGCAATCCCATGCAGAGGGAGTTCCCCGCCGCACAGACTTCACACGGGTACCCCTCAACTGCTCATGGCGTGTGGGGCCACCAAAGTGCTGCGATGACCCCACACGCCATGAGAGGAGGGTTCTTGCCGACTACCCGGACATCCGCTCCCGCAGGCCGGCCAGCGTACGACTGAGAATGCGGGACACGTGCATCTGCGAGATGCCGATCTGGGCGCCGATCTCGGCCTGGGTCAGCCCACCGAAGAAGCGCAGCTGGATGATCTGTTGCTCGCGTACCGGCAGTTCCTCCAGCAACGGCCGCAGCACGGTGCAGTCGACGAGGAGGTCCAACCGCTCGTCCGGCCCGCCGATGGTTTCCGCCAGCGTCCAGGAGTCCGACTCGTCCGCGCCCACCGGTGCGTCCAGCGACCGCGGGGTGTAGGCGTCATCCGCGGTCATCGCCTCGAGCACGAGCTCCTCGTCGACGGCCAGCTCGGTGGCCAGCTCCGCGATAGTCGGGTTGCGGCCGAGTTCGTGGGTCAGCTTTTCGGTGGCATCGCGCAGCACGGCCTTGGTTTCCTGCAGCCGCCGCGGCAACCGAATCCACCGGCGCTTGTCCCGGAAGTAGCGGCGAATTTCGCCCTGCACCGTGGGCTTGGCGAAGGCCGCGAAATCCGTGCCCCGCTCCGGGTCGAAACGCTGGATGGCCAGCACCAGCCCGACGAAGCCGACCTGCACCAGTTCCTCGCCGTCCACTGCCGGGTTGGTGTAGCGCGCGGCCAGCCAGCGGACCAAACCCGAGTAGCGGCGCACCAGGGTCTCCTGGATGCGCTCGCGCTCTTCGCCCTCTGCTCGCGCCAGGGCAACGAACAGATCGTGATCGGTGGTCTCCTGATCGTGGGTCAACGTGAGGGTGCTCATGTGGACCTAGCTCCTTGCGTCGTGGACCGCGGCTTGCGCCGCTGCTTACATCCATGTCCGCTGAGCACTACCTGAAACCTTGGGCGCCAAAGTGACAAACGCACCCCGTCCGGGCGGTTTGCCGGCCCGGTCCGGGTGGGTAAGAACAATCGTTCAGATGATGCGTGCGGAGTCCAGGAACTTGGCACCCAGTTCGTCATCGCCCTTGATGCTCACGCCGGCGTGCCGCCACGGCTCGCGGGCGGTGCCCCACACGGCGAAGGTGGCCGCGTCGCCCTCGATGGTGGCCGCGGCGCTGGTCGCCGAGCCCTCCCGCGTCTGCACGCGGCCCTTCTTGCCGCCCGGCAGGATGGTCCAGACGCTGCCGCCGGGGCCGACCAGGTTCAGCTCCACCGGCGCCTGCAGCCAGGACAGCCCGCTGCCCGCCATGGCGGGCAGACCGAGCATCATCCACTCGATGCTGACCGCGATCATGTTCGCGTCCGGCTTGGGAGCGGGACGGCCCAGTGCGCCGGCGACGTCGTACGTCACGTGCAGTGTGTGGTCGAACACGAAAGCGGAGGTGAGGATCGCAGCGGGATAAGCACCGATCTCGGCCACCTTGATCGGGAGCGAGCGCAGGCCGGGCTTCTGCAGTGCACCGGCCATCGGACGGAACCGTCTGCCCCACGAGGCGTACTCCTTGAGCACCATCTGGCCCGTCCACTGCTCCCGCTTCTGCACGTCGCGGTTGTTGGCGGCCTCGACGTCCTTGCCCAACATCAGCTTGACGAACCACGGTGTGAAAGCGCCGTGGTAGGCCGCGCCCATGTGGGCGACGACGTCCTTGACCGTCCACCCCTCGCACCGGCTCGGCGTGGCCCAGTCCGCCGTGGACAACTGGGTCAGGTAGGTGACATTGGCCGCGTGCCCGGCCGCCAGGGCGCCGACTCGATCCCGGGTCATAGGTTTCTCCTTCAGCTAACGGGCGCGACCGCGGTAAGGCTCTTCAGGTAGACCTTGGCCACCTTTTCCATCCCGGCGCGGAATTCCGGCAGTGCCTTGGTCTTCACCAGTTTGGTGCTCGGTGGCTCGTAGGAATAGGTGAACCGCAAAGTATTGGGTTCCCCATCGGCGCCGGGGCGGAACAGGTATTCGGTGGAGGCATCGGCGTGCCCGTCCGGCCAGGTGACCCGCTGGGTGGTGGCGAAGGCCACCGAGCCGTCCCCGTTCGCTGTGACGTCGAGGAGCTTCTCGTCGATCTCGATGTCGGTCATGGCCGCGGCGGACAGCCGCATGCCCACGTTGTAGATCAGGCTGTGCCCGCTGGCGTAGCTCGGCACGGCGCCCGGCCAGGCCTCGCGGGATTTCATGGTGCGGCAGAACCCCACCATGTCCTCGATGTCGTTCTGGAATGCTCGGGTGACGGTTACGGTCTCCATGAGAACTTCTCCTGATGGGGCGTCAATTGATGGTGCCTTCTTGGCCCGCCCAGTACGGGGCGCGCAGTTCGCGCTTCAGTACCTTCATTGCGGCGGACAACGGCAGTGCTTCGGTACGCAGATCCAGGGTGCGCGGCACCTTGTAGCCGGCAATGGTGGTGCGGGCGTGCGCGATCAGGTCCTCGGCGCCGGCGGCGGCGCCCTCGCGGACGACGCACACTCCGTGCACCGCCTCGCCCCAGACCTCGTGCGGGATGCCGAACACGGCGACCTGCAGCACGTCCGGGTGGGTGGCCAGGGCATTCTCCACCTCGACGCAGTACACGTTCTCCCCACCGGAAATGATCATGTCCTTGGCCCGGTCGACGAGGAACAGATAGCCCTCGTCATCCAGGTAACCGACATCGCCGCTGCGGTACCAGCCGTCATGCAGCGCGTGCGCCGTCTCCTCGGGCTTGTTCAGGTACTCGGTGAGGAAGTTGCCGCCGCGCGCCCATACCTCGCCGGGTTGGCCCACCGGCAGCGGATTCCCAGCCTCGTCGCGGATGGACAGCTGCACGCCGGGCACCGCTCGTCCGCAGGAGGCGAGCCGGCGGCCGGCGCGTGGCTCGGAGGCGGGCAGCATGGTCAGCACCGTGGCCGCCTCGGTCATCCCGTAGCCCTGCACGATCTCGCAGTCCGGCATCAGCGCGAGCAACTTGTCCAACAGCGCGGTGGGCATCGGCGAGGCCCCGTAGATCAAGCGCCGGACGCTGGACAACGCGTCGGGAGTGAACTCCGGGGAGTTCACCACCATGCCGATCATGGTCGGCACCAGCAAGGTGATCGTGGGGCGGTACCTCGCGCAGGCGGCCAGCGAGGCCTGCGGGGTCCAGGTCGGCAGCACGATCACCGTGTTGGCGAACATGGTGGCGCCGAGCAGCCCATACATGGTGGCGCCGTGGAACATCGGCGTCTGGATGAGGAACGAGCCGTCGTCGGAGAACGGCGCGAGCATGGCCATGTGGTACTGGTTCAGCACCTCCGCGCGCTGGGTGAGCACCACGCCCTTCGGGTGCCCGGTGGTGCCGCCGGTGTACATCAGCACCGCCGGGGAGTCCTCCTCCGGCTCCGGGGCGAACCGTTCCTGCGCCCCGGCGATCAGCTCCTCGTAACGCACATCTGCCGGGGCGTCAGCCTCGTCGAGCAGCACCACGCTCTTCACCGAGGTGCGCCCGCGAATCTGCTCCACCAGCGGCGCGAAGGTGCTGTCCACGAAGACAACCGAGCTGCCGCTGTCATTGAGGACGTAGACCAACTCCTCGGCGGAGAAGCGCAGGTTCAGCGGGTTCATGATGGCCGCCCCGAGCATGGTGGCGTGCCACAGCTCGAGGTACGGCACGCTGTTCGAGGACAGCACGGCGACCCGGTCGCCGGGACCCGCGCCGAGTTCGGCGGACAGCGCGTGGGACAGCCGGGCCACCCGGCTGCGGTGCTGCCCGTAGGTGATCTGCCGACCGGTGCCCGCGTCGATGAACCCGATGCGATCGGAATTGCGCTCCAGCGCCGGTAATAAGGACCGGCTGAAGACGAGCTCCTTCATGACCCACCTTCGGGACGGACAGCGGCTAGGACTCGGTGCTCAATTCGGCGAGGACGGCGCCGATCGGCACCTGCTCGCCCTCGGTGACGTTGATCGCCGCGACCACGCCGTCGTCAGGGCTGCGGATGGTGTGCTCCATCTTCATTGCCTCGAGTACCAACAACGGGGTGCCGGCCTCGACGGTGTCCCCGACGGAAACCAAGATGCGCACCACCGCACCGGGCATCGGCGCGGTCAGCCCGCCGGCCGGGCCGCTGCTGCCGGGGGCGGGCAGCGGATCGAGCACGGTGAGCGTGGAATGGCCGAGCGGACTGTCCACGCACGCGATGCCCAGCGAGCCCGCACCGACGATCTCGGACAGGTGCACGCGGAACCGCCGGCGCACCCCGCCGGTGCTCAGCTCGACCCCGACCCCGTCCGCGGCATGGATAACCAGCGGGTGCGGGGCGCCGTCGACCAACAGGATCGGCTCCGCGGCGGTCAGATCGTGCCCGATGCCGATCGACTCGCCGTCCTGCGTTTTGAAGGTCACCGACTCCAAGGTGGCCCGGTTGTTGCGCCAGCCGCGGGGGATCGCGGGTTGGGTGCTGCCCGCCGGGCGGGCGCGGTGGTGCCGGGCGATCGCGGCCACCGCGGCGTGCAACTGGTGCACCTCCGGGACGGTGGCCGCGGCGGTCAGCCCGTCGACCCGTTCCAGGAAGTCGGTGGTGGTGTCCGCGGCCAGGAACGCCGCCGACCGCAGGATCGCCACCAGCAGGTCGCGGTTGGTGGTCACCCCGTGCAGCCGGGCCCGGCTCAACGTGTCGGCGAGCAATGCCGCGGCGCCGGACCGGGTGGGGGCGTGCGCGATCACCTTGGCGATCATCGAGTCGTAGTACGGGCTGACCTCACCGCCGGTGGCCAACGCCGAGTCCACCCGGACGTAGCCGTTGGGACCGCACGGCGTGTCGATCTCGAACAGCTCGAAGGTGCCGGAGACCGGCAGGTACCCGGCGGCCGGGTCCTCGGCGCACAACCGGACCTCGATGGCATGCCCGCTCACCCCGGCCGATCGCGCGGCCGCGGGCAGCGGATTCCCCCCGGCCACCAGCAATTGCAGCGCGACCAGGTCCAGGCCGGTTATCGCCTCAGTGACCGGGTGTTCCACCTGCAGGCGGGTGTTCATCTCCAGGAACGCCGCGGTGCCGTCCGCGCCGACGATGAACTCCACGGTGCCCGCGCCCCGGTAGTCGACCGCGCGTGCCGCGGCCACCGCCGCGGTGCACAGCTGCTCGCGCAGGTCGGCGGAGACGAACGCGGACGGCGCCTCTTCCACGATCTTCTGGTGCCGCCGCTGGATCGAGCACTCCCGCTCGAACAACGCGACGGTGTTGCCGTGGTCGTCGGCGATCACCTGAATCTCGATGTGCCGCGACGGGGAGAGGTACCGCTCCAGGAACACCATCGGGTTGCCGAAGGCACTGGCCGCTTCGCGTTGCGCGGAGGCGATCTGCTCGTCCGCCTCCGCCGGGTCGGCGATGATCCGCATGCCGCGGCCACCACCACCGGCCGAGGCCTTGACGATGGCGGGCAGGCCGACGGCGGTCAGCGCGGCGCGGATGTCGACGGCTTCGCCGCCACCCTCGGGCGCCGCGCGGCCGTCCTCACCGATGGTGAAGCCGGCCAGCACCGGCACGCCCGCGGCGGCCATCATGCGCTTGGCGGTGACCTTGTCGCCCATCGCGGAGATCGCGGCGGCGGGCGGGCCGATGAACACCAAGCCGGCAGCGGCCACGTCCGCGGCGAACTGCGCGTTCTCGGACAGGAAGCCGTAGCCGGGGTGGATCGCGTCCGCACCCACCCGGGCCGCGGCGTCCAGGATCAGCTCGCCGCGCAGGTAGGTGTCCGCGGGTGCGGTGCCGGGCAGCCGCACTGCTTCGTCCGCCTCGGCGACGAACAATGCGTCGGCGTCCGCATCGGAATACACGACCGCAGTGGCGATGCCCAGGGAGCGCGCACCGCGGAGAACCCGACGCGCGATCTCGCCGCGGTTGGCGACGAGGACCTTCG
>DASXPS010000078.1 GCA_036493475.1 Sporichthyaceae bacterium
CGGGACCGCCTTGCTCGCCTTGCTCGCGGCCTTGACCGCGGTCACCGCCTTGGCCGCCTTCACCCCAACAGCCGGCGCCGCCGGAGCCACCGCAGCAGCAGCCGCCGGAGCAGCAGCAACCGCAGCCGCACCCACAGGCGCAGCAGCAGGCTCTTGCTGCGCGGTTGAACTGGTCGAGCCGTTTCCGCACGCGGAAATGACCAGGGCCATGGAGGCACAGACAGGCACGGCAAGTGCCAATCGGCGCAATCGAAGATTGGTCACTTTTCTCCCTCGGGACATGGGTGAGGTCATACACGGGACATGGGTGACGTGATACCTGACACATTCGCGTGTCCACGTCGCGGTGCCCATCCATCGGAGGACAGAGATACATCCACCGATAGAGGGAGGAATTGGGCCCTAAGCTGAGCGCATCCTGAAAAGGAGGCGGGCCCCGTGGGGCGACTCGAGGTCGGTGGTGCCGCTGGAGCCCGTCCGCCGGCCGGCGGGCTCTCCGAAGCCGCCTCGGATGAGATTCGCGAGCTGCTGGAACGCGCCGCGCGGCTGGCCGAGGTCGAGCCGGTCCCCGACGAGCGGCCCCCGGTGGACCACGCCACCGCGCAGGCGGCGCTGTTGGTGGCCTGGGAGGCCACCCGCCGGGCGCTCACCACGGCCATCGGCGATGCGAGCCGGGCGGGCCGGGCCGAGGAACTGCTGGATCTGCTCGGCGAGGTGCGTCGGCTCTCCGACCACCTGCGCGAGGAGCAGTACCGCGAGCGGGAGGGCGCCTTCGAGCGGGTGCGTTCAGCGCTGGCTCTGCTGCGCGACGTGGAATCCACCAACGAACTGGTCGACCAGGCAGTGGTGGCGATCTGCCAGCTGGGCTTCGATCGGGCGATTGTCTCCCGAGTGGACAACGAACTGTGGGTGGCGCAGAGCGTCTACGTCGGTCGTGATGCCAAGTGGGCCGAGGAGATCCTGCAGGTCAGCCGAAGCAATCCTCAGCTGGTGCAGCCGGGGTTGGTGGAGGCCGAGGTGGTGCGAACCGGCCGCTCGGTGCTCGTCGAGGATGTGGAAACCAGGCCCAACGTGAACCGTCCGATCGCCGACGCCTCGTTGTCCCGGGCCTATGTCGCGGCACCGATCATCGTGCAGGGTGCCGTGGTCGGATTCCTGCACGCCGACTGCTACTACCAGGGCCGCGACCTGACCGAGGCTGACCGCGCCGCGCTTGCGCTGTTCGGCGAGGGCTTCGGCTACGCGCTGGCCCGCACCGCGGTACTCGACCGGCTGGAGTCGCTGCGCGCGGATTTGGGGCAGTTGCGGGCCGGGCTGAGTAGCAACGCCGTCGGCATGTGGAACGGCGACAAGTCGCGGCCGGAGACCTCGCGTCGGCTACCGCAGCCGCCGGACATCGCCGGTACCGGGCTGACCCGCCGGGAGATCGAGGTACTGCAGTGGATGGCCCGCGGTGAGACCAATGGGCGGATCGCCCGTCGGTTGAATATCACCGAGGGCACCGTGAAGACCCACGTGCAGGCGATCCTGCGCAAGCTCGGCGCGGCCAATCGGGCCGCGGCCGTGTCCATGTGGGTGCAGGTCTCCCGGTTCGGCCGGGGGACCTGAGGCGGTCAGTGCATGCCGGCCTCATGGGCGGCATGCGCGGCCATTTCCAGTTGCAACGTGGAATGTTCGACATCGAACTCGCCGGTCATCGCAGCCTGTAGAGCGTCCAGGATCTGCGGCGCGTGTCCGTCGAGGAAGCAGGAGTCGTCGATGACGACATGCGCGCTCATCGCCGGGTGATCGGACGTCAGCACCCAAGCGTGCAGGTCGTGCACGTCACGCACGTGTGGGTCAGCGGCGAGCAGCCGAGCACGGACCTGATCGAGGTGGACACCCCGGGGGGCGCCCTCGAGCAGGATCCGACCGGAGGCACCGAGCAGTTCCCAGGCCGCGCGCACCATCAGGGCGACCACGACGAGCGAGGCAATGGAGTCCGCGCGACGAAAGCCGGTGGTGATGATGATCACGGCCGCGATCGCGGTGGCGATGAACCCGGCGGCATCGGTGAGGATGTGTTGATAGGCGCCTTCAACGTTCAGGCTTGCTCGATTCCCGCCGGTCAGAACCCAGGTCGCGGCGACATTCACCACGACACCGATCAGCGCCACCACGAGCACAGCGGTGCCGCGGATCTCGGCGGGGTTGATCAACCGCCGGATCGCCTCCACCGTCACGATGCCCGCCACGGCAACCAGGGTCACCCCGTTGACCGCGGCAGAGAGAATCTCCGCCCGCTTCAGTCCGTAGCTGAACACACTTGTTGCCGGACGCGTCGCGAGGCGCATCGCCCACAGCGCCGTGGCCAGCGCGGCGGCATCGGTCAACATGTGGCCGGCGTCCGCGAGCAGCGCCAGGGAGCCCGCCGCGAAGGCCACCGTGACCTCGATCAGCATGAACCCGACAATCAGCGCGAGGGCGATGCGGAGCCGACGGGCATCCGTCGACTCCCCGCCGTGCCCGTGGCCGTGCCCCTGACTCATCGTCGGTCCTCCTGGTGCAGCGGGGCGGTGTGCTGGGCGTGCCAGAGTATGGGAAAAGTGCACGCGCGGGTTCCTCGGCGAGGTGGTCGACCGAACGGTGGTCAGAGAACCTTGGACAGGAACAGCTTGGTGCGTTCGTGCTGCGGATTGGCCAGGACCTCGCGCGGCGGGCCGCTCTCCACGACCGCGCCGTCATCCATGAACGTCAATCGGTCGCCGATCTCCCGGGCGAAGCCCATTTCGTGGGTGACCACCAGCATCGTCATGCCGTCGCGGGCGAGATCGCGCATCACGTCGAGCACGTCGCCGACCAGTTCCGGATCCAGCGCCGAGGTGGGTTCGTCGAACAGCATCACCTTGGGCCGCATGGCCAGCGCCCGGGCGATCGCCACCCGCTGTTGCTGCCCGCCGGACAGGTCCGCGGGTTTGGCCCCGGCGCGGTGCGCCAGGCCGACCCGCTCCAGCAGCGCCAGTGCCCGGCCCCGGCATTCGGCGTGCTTCTCCCCACGCACCCGGCGCGGGGCCTCCATCACGTTCTCCAGGGCGGTGAGGTGCCCGAACAGGTTGAACCGTTGGAACACCATGCCGATCTCGCGCCGCTGCGCGGCGATCTCGGATTCCTTGAGCTCGTGCAGGCGGTCCCCCGCCTCGCGGTAACCGATCAGCGCACCGTCCACCCGGATACGACCGGCGTCCACCTTCTCCAGGTGGTTGACGCAGCGCAGCAGGGTGGACTTCCCCGAGCCGGACGGGCCGATGATGCAGTGCACCTCGCCGCGGCCCACCGCCAGATCGATACCGCGCAGCACCTGGGTGCGGCCGAAGGACTTGCACACGCCCTCGACGGACACCATCGGCGCGACCGCCGCGCTCACCGCGCCATCCTCTTCTCCAAGAAGTACTGACCCGCCATCAGCACCGAGGTCATGGCCAGGTACCACAAGCAAGCGGCGATCATCATCGGGAAGACGTTGAAGGTACGTGATCCGATCGCGCGCAGCTGGAAGAACAGCTCATTGGTGACCGGCACGAACGCCACCAGCGCGGTGTCCTTGAGCATGGCGATCGTCTCGTTGCCAGTGGGCGGCACGATGACCGGAAAGGCCTGTGGCAGGACGATCCGACGCAGCGTCAGCAATCGGCCCATGCCCAGCGAGGCGGACGCCTCCGTTTGGCCCGCGTCCACCGAAAGGATGCCCGCGCGGATGATCTCGGCCATGTAGGCGGCCTCGGACAGCGCGAGCGCGAGGAAGCCCGCGAAAAACCCCGCGCCGATGGTGCGGGCGTCCACGCCGAACAAGTGGGCGTTGCGGTCGCCGAAGCCCAACGAGGACAGAATCTGGTGGTCGAACGGCAACCCGACGAAGAAGCGCGGATACAGGATGCCGAAGTTGCCGAACAGCACCGCGAGCACGATGCGCGGTACCGCGCGGAAGAACCACGTGTAAGCCCACGCCACGCCCGAGAGCACCGGGCTCGGTGACAGGCGCATCACGGCCAGGACGATGCCGCCGACCAGACCGGCGGCCATCGCGGTCACCGTCAGGTACACGCTCGTGCGTGCGCCGTCCAACACCGGACGGCGGAACATGTTGTGCACCATGAAGTTCCACTGGAACGCGTCATTGGTGACCAGCATGTGCACGAACATCGCGATGACCACGGCCATCGCGGCGCTGCCCACCCACCGCCATGGGTGGCGTACCGGCACCACCTGCGGCGCGGCCGCCGACCCGGTTACCGGGGCCGGGTCGGTCACGGGGTGGGGTTCACCTTCGAGCCGCTGATGGCGCCCGCGCCGACGCCCCAGTGCTCAAGGATCTGCCGGTACTGCCCGTTGGCCATCAACTCGTTCACCGCGTCGGAGATCGCCTTGCCCAGATCGGTGGCGGAAAGCTTCAACACGTAGCCGTACGGTGCCGTGCCGAACGCGTCACCGAGCGCAGCCAGTCGGCCGCCGGACTGTTTGATCGCGTAGGCGATCACCGGGGAATCCGCCGACATCGCGTCGTCCTTGCCGGACACCGCGGCCGCGGTGGCCTCGTCCTGGTTCTGGAACTGGTCAATGCTGATCGCACTCTTCCCCGCGTCGGTGCACTTCTTCGAACGGGCCGTCAGGTCATCGACCTCGGTGGTGGCCGTTTGCACCGCGATGTGTTTGCCGCAGGCGTCGTCCAACGAGACGCCGGCTGGATTGCCCGACCGGGTGGCCCACTGCATGCCCGCGCTGAAGTAACTGACCATGGTGGCCTTCTTCATCCGGTCCGCGTTGATGGTGAACGAGGACACCCCGACGTCGTACTTGCCGGACAGCACGCCGGGGATGATGTTGTCGAAGGGCGCGGAGATGAAGTCGGTTTTCAGGCCCAGCTCCGCGGCGACCGCCCTGAACAGGTCAATATCGAAGCCCTCGGCGGTTTTGCCGTCCTCGCCGAGGAATTCACTGGGCGCATAGCTGGTGTCGGTGCCGACGTGCAGGGTGCCGGCCTTGGCCACCGAGGCCGGCACCTCGGCGACGAGCCCGGGGTTCGGGCTGGGCAGTGCCAGCGGTCCGGTCGACGAACTGGGACTACTGCTGGGCGCGGTACTCGCGGAGGTGTTGCCGGGAGCCGCGTAGCCGGGAAAGGGGGACTTACTGCTGCCGCCGCAGCCCGCGACGCTCAGCAGTAGCAGCGCGAGGGTGGGAGCGACGACGGGACGGATGCGACGCATCGAGACCTGCCCGGTGTCGGAACGCGGTGGGTGATCATTGGCGCGGATCGTCGCAGCCAGGCGGCAAGGTAACAGTAAGAACCGCAGACCCGGCGTGTCCCTAGCCCTGGGGCAGTTCGTCGATGAGCGCCTGGGCGATCACCTGGTGCCCGGCGGCATCGGGGTGGTCGCCGTCCGGGGCGAGCAGACCGGTGGGGTCCTTGCTGCCATCGGGACCCTTGAACGCGACCAGCGTGGAGACATAGGTGGCGTGCGTCGCCGCGACTGCGGCGGCCAACGCCTGGTTCACCGCGTCGGTCGCGTCCTGCGCGGCCTGCTGTGCTGCCGGTGAGTACTCGCGACGAGCCACCGCCCCGTCCTTCATTGCCGCCCAGTAGTCCAGAACCACGATGTGCGCCTGCGGATTCAGTCGCTGCATCTGTTGGATGGCGGTGGTGACGTTGGTCTGCACCCGGGCGGCCGTCGGTGGATAGTCGTCCACTTCTGAGGCACCGTCACGGACCTCGTTGAACGGCGCGGTGAAATCGTTGGCCCCGGTCATGATCAGTACCGTGGTGGCGGCCTGCACGGCTCGGCGCACCCGACGGTGTTGGAGTTTGTCGAGGACGTCCTCGCTGAGCGATCCCGGGCGGGAGAAGTTGTGCACGGTGGGCGTCAGGCCGACGTCGTTCCCGGCCAGCGTGGCGTACTCCCCCACGAAGCCCGGGCAGCCACAGTGTGAGGCGTAGGGCACGGAATCCCCGAACGCGACCACCACCGGCGCCGGGGCGGCGGTGGTGCCGGCAAAGGCCGCACCGCCGGCGCTGAGCACGAGCGCACTACTCAACGCCGCCCGTGCGCCGAACGATCGGTGCCGCCGGGCCGTCGGCCATACGAACACGGCCCACCCCCCTGGCGATCACTATGCCCGTTGGCGCCGCGGATCAGCCGCGGGCGCGCATGGTTCACCCGTTCGGCGCAAAGGGATCCAGGTCAGGCAACTCATCCGTTCGTCGCCCGCAAACGGACCGATCGACTCATGCGCGACCCACGCCTTGCTCGCACGCTGGTGTCGGAGGGTTTCCGCCGTCGACTTCAGGAGGTCGGGCATCGGAATGAACGACCTGAGCCCGCGCAAGCAGTCCAGCCCGTTGCAGGTGTTCGTGGCGTTCCTCGCCACGTTGGCCGTCGGCGTCGTCTTGCTCGCCGCGGTGGCGCACGCGAGCTCCAAGGACAACTCCCCGCAATGTCCCGACACCTACACCGCCGTGGGTCAGATCATTGACGGGACGGCCGACGCGCAGACCACGACGAACTGCTGAGCGACGGCTGCGGCGCTACTTGGTCGCGATGCCGGCGGCGTAGGCCTGCAGCTGGGCCCGGGCGTCCCGCCCGACCAGCACCGGCAGGTAGTTCGGGATCGTCGCGTCGGCCGCGATTCGCTTGCTGGCCAGCTGCAGGGCCACCCTGATCATGTCCGCGGGCAGGTCCGGGAAGTCGCCGGCGAGCTTGGTGTTCAGCGTCGCCATTTCCTTGGCGTACCAGACCGGGTCGATGGCGGGATTGTGCGCCACCGCTGCTGCTGGACTCATCTTCCACCTTTCGCCGGGTGACCGTGCTTGCTTAAGTTTCCGTGACACTACGGTAGACGAGGGTCCGTTTTTTGTCACAGGTTCCCGCCGGTCAGCAGGCGATCAGGCTGGGGAACACCTGCCCGATCTCGCCGGGAAGCGTACAAGCGCCCTCGCTCCCGGCACGAGCAAGGACACCGGGCCAAAGGCCGGCCGCCGAACCGCGCGGTGTCGTGCCCGTGCGAGTCGATTGACCGGCCGGGTGAGCATCGACCGCCACCCCGCGGGGCATGCTGTGAGCCGTGGAGGCGGAACCGAGGCGCGAGGATGGCATGAGACCTCACCCTGCGCGGAACCGGGGACGGGAGATTTCGGTGCCCACCGGCATGCCGACCGTCACCATCGAGGTCACCCAAAAGGTCGCTGCCCCGATCGACGCCGTGTGGCCCGTGCTCGCCGACGCCCGACGGGTCGCGCCCTGCCTACCCGGCGCGGAACTGACCGAGGAACTCGGCGAGGACCGTTATGCCGGGCGCGCGCGATTTGCAGTGGGCCCGGTGGGGTTGTCGTTCAGCGGCCGCGCACAGGTCACCGAACGCGATGCCAACGCCCACCGGATCACGCTGCTCGCTGCCAGTTCGGACGCCGGCGGTAGCACGTCGGTGCGGCTGACGGTGTCGGCCACCGCCGAAGCGGGCACAACCATCCTGCTCGCAGTCGCCGAGGTGTACCTGCGCGGGCCGATCGCGCAATTCGGGCGAGCACTGGGCGAGGAGGTCAGTCGCGGCCTGTTCGAACAGTTCGCCCTGGCGGTGGAACAAACCGCGCTCACCGGCAACGCACCCGCCGCTACGCGAGGACCCAACCCCATCGCAATCGTGTTCGGCGCCTGGCGCACGCGCCTGCGCGCGACCTGGCGCCGTGACTGACCGAATGTTGCGGCCGAGCGACCTTGACGGCGAGGACCGGCACGGGGTTGACCAGGACACCACCCCAAGTTCGCGGGTTCGATCCCAGTGCCCGTGCGCATTCGATTGACCGGCCGGCCTTTACCCACCTTGCCCGCGCCGGGACCCGAAGCGAGGGCGCCCGGGTCGGGCTATTGCGGGCAGGCCAGGAACGACCTGCCCGACCGCGCCGGGAAGCGTACGGACGCCCTCGCTCCCGGCACGAGCAAGGCCACCGGACCAAAGACCGACCGCCGAGCGCAGCGTCGTGGGGTTCGTCCCGGTCGTGCTCCGGGTTGGCCCCGGGGTGGTGTCCGGATGCCGGGCAGGCGCCCGCGCTTGCCCGCAATGCCTGCCCGCGCCGGGCCGGAGAGGCTCGCCGTCCACGGGAGCCTCGGCTCAGGACTCGGTCAAGCGCAGCGGTTGGCCGAGTTTTGCGGCCGCGGCGACCTTGACGGCGAGGACCGGCACGGCCAGGCCGGACACGCCCCGCGTCCAGAAGACCCTGGCCTCCCCCGAGGCCCGGTCGCCTATGCCGACATCGCCAACTTCGCAACCGGCAGCGTGACCGTCCTCATCTCGGCGACCTGATCGCCCGTTCCACGAGCCCCACCCACGCCGGAGACCAACCCGGCAACGAACTGACGTGACGTCAGATCCACGCTGCTCCGAACGCGTTCTACTTGCTCGCGGCTCCACGGTCGTGTTGGGGCCGCTGACCGCGGTCGCGGACCTGAACTGATGCGGCATCCGGTCCCCGGCCCGATAGCGAACAGCTGACAGCGCCCCTCGCCCGCGGCTGCGGCGACCGGCGCTAGAAGGCGCCGCCGCCGCCTCCGCCGCTGCCCCTGTGGTCACTGTCCCCGCCCCCGCCGCCCCCTGCGCCGCCATTCGATGGCCGAAGCCCCGATGCGCGGGGACCGGCACTCCGGGTGAGGCGGATCGCTGCGTCGACATCATTGGCCAGCATTCCGGTGGTGCCGAGATCCGCCAGATCGGCCAACGTGAAGGGGTGGTCCTCCACCGGGAGAACCTTCTGTCCCCGGCGTTCTGCTCGTTCCACGTCCCCCCGGCCCGGCGGGACGTCGTAGGGAATCAATACCGGGTAATCGGTGGACCACCCCGACTCGTCGTTGAAGACGTATCCCAGGCGCTTGGCACCGGCCGCGCGCATCGTGGAGAGGATGGCCTCGGTGCTGCCGATCAGTGTTGTCCGGTCGCCGGCCAACCCGTAGCTGTCCAACCGGCGCAGCACGAATCGTATTTGGTCGGCGTCGTCGATTTTGACGTGGACGAACAACCTGATCGACGCCGAGTGCCGGCCGATATAGGACAGGGTGTGGTCGAGGCTCGGGATCCGTGCCCCGGCGAACCGTCGGGCAAACCTCACACCGGCGTCGCACTGCTCGAGTTGATCGAAGGTGTAATCGGCAACGTTGCCGGTGCAGTTCGTCGTGCGATCCAGCGTCGCGTCATGGATGACGACCGGGACACCGTCGCGGGAGAACCGCACGGCGAACTCGATCCCGTAGGCGTGCACGTCGATGTCGTGACCGAAGGCGGCCAACGTCGACTCCGGCGCCCGGGCGGTTCCCCCGTTGTGGGCCACGATCTCCGCCACGCCGGCCGCTCGAGCCGGGGCCGTGCCCGAGGTCGCCGCGACAAGGCCCGTGGCCACACTCAGCGCCCACGCTGCACGGATGTATCCCCGCCAGTTCCTCGCCATCCGCCGCCTCCTCACGTCGTTCTATTGGACTCGACCCCGGGTAATCCCGGGGCAAGGCAGGCTTTCACGGCGCCTTGCGCCCGGGGCGACCTTTGACGGTGAGGACCCGCGCGGCCAGGGCGGACACCACCCCTCGTGCGCGGCTACCGGAACGAACTCGGACTCATCCCGACAACGGGCCGGCCTTTACCCACCTTGCCCGCGCCGGGACCCGGAGCGAGAGCACCCGGGTCGGGCTATTGCGGGCAGGCCAGGAACGACCGGCCCGACCTCGCCGGGAAGCGTACGGGCGCCCTCGCTCCCGGCACGAGCAAGGAAACCGGCCAAAGGCCGGCCGCCAAGGACCATCACGCGAGCTGCCGGCATGACGGGACGACCACCGCGACACTGCGCCGCAATTCGTTGTCGATCATCGACACGAGGGAGGAGAATGTTGACGGCCGCGACCCGGACCAGAGATGACGATCCGTCAGAGCATAATCTTCACGGGCGTTCGCAGGTGCCGGGCGAAATGCTGCGGGACTCAACTCCCGGTCCAGATCCGGGCTGTGCCCGCGGTCGCGTAAAGCTGCCCGTACTCGACGCGCCTGTGCAGCCGTCGATGGGTGTAGGGCAGCTGGACGGCGAAGGCGGCGCCCTCGGCGTGTTCCAGGGCCACGTCGATGGCGTCGGTGTTCAGTTCGGAGCACCGAACGTCGCAGACGACCGCCGCGGCACGCAGCCCCGCGCGGCGCTCCGCCAGCTGCGCCACACAGGCGTCGATCACCTCCACCGAACCCGGCCGATCCGCAACCGCCCCCGGCACGGCGTCGATCATCTCCACCTCACCGGCGATGGTCATGGCCACGGCGAACGGACAGAACTCGCTGTGCTGATTGAGCAGGCGCTGCGCGACATCAAGCCCCACGTTGACCAAAGCGTCCAGGTCATCCCCGGCCCGCGGCGACGCCCCGTCGCGCCACGCCGCAATCATGCGCGCCAGCATCGCACTCGCCGGCGCGAGCGGTGAGACCACCGGCGGAGGGACCCACCACAGCCACGCGAGCTTCGGGGCCGCCCAGCGGCGTGCCGCACTGCCGGCGCAACCCGCGCGGCCTACCGTCGCGATTGTGCGCGACGACGCGAGGCGGGTGCGGTGGGAAACCCGGATCGAGACCCCACTGGTCGTGCTCGCTGTGGTCTTCCTCGGTGCCTACGCCTGGCCGATTCTCGATCCCGACCTGCCCGACGGGGCGCGGGAGCTGTGCCGAGCCACGAGCATCGCGGTGTGGGTGGCCTTCGCGGTGGACCTCCTGGTCCGCCTGGCGCTCGCCGCGCATCGGCGCACCTTCCTGCGCGGCGCGTGGCTGGACGTGATCACCCTGGCGCTGCCCATGCTGCGGCCGCTGCGCGTACTGCGCGCCGTGGTGGCCCTGAACATGCTCGCCCGACGGGGCCGGACCTTCGCGCGGGGCCGTGCCGTCGCAGCCGTCGGCGCGGCGGTGTCCGTGATCGGGTTCGTTGGGGCGCTGGCGATGCTGGATGCGGAGCGGACCAACCCCGCCGCCAACATCCGATCCTTCGGTGACGCCACCTGGTGGGCAGCGACAACGGTCACCACCGTCGGCTATGGCGATCGCTACCCCACCACGACCCAGGGCCGCTACGTCGCCGCCGCGCTCATGATCACCGGCATCGCCCTGCTCGGCGTGGTGACCGCAGCCCTCGCGTCATGGTTCGTGGAGAAAATGTCCGAGGTACAGGACGCCGAGCAGCGAACCGGCCACGAGGTAGCCGAACTGGCCGCGGAGGTCCGCGCGCTCAGGGAACAGATCGCGCGCAGCGGCCCGCACCCCTGAGCCCAAGCAGCGGTTTCGGCTTCTCCAGCAGTTGCAACGGATCACCGAACCGACGAATGCTGCGCGTTCGGTGGGTGCCGGGGTGGTGTCCGGATGCCGGGCAGGCGCCCGCGCCTGCCCGCAATGCCTGCCCGCCGTGCCGGAGAGGCTCGCCGTCCACGGGAGGCGCGGCTCGAGATTCGGTCAAGCGCGCAAGGGTTGACCGAATGTTGCGGCCGCGGCGACCTTGACGGCGAGGACCGGCGCGGCCAGGCCGGACACCGCCACGAATCGCGAACCGGTTTCCGGACGATCGGTGCCCAGGTGCTTCTCGAACAACCGGCCGGCCTGTCGACCCCTCAGCGGCGCCGCGATTGGGCGACGGGCCCGGAGTAGCGTCGTGCTGACATGACCAGGCGCGAGGGTCGGGACGCGAACCCACGTCGGGTGTGGTTTCCTGCCCGGCGGTCAGTGGTGCGCGCAATCTTGGCTGGGCTGATCGTCGTCGGGGGCGTGTTCCAAATCGGGCTGATCTTCGACACCAAGTACCAAATGTTCGACCGTAAGCCACCCCGCGCCTACCGGGTCGGGGAATGCCTCCGCTTCAACTCACTCACCCACGACCGCGGGATGAGCCGAGTGGGGTGCACCGACCGTCGCGCCTTCTACCAGATCGCGGTCATCCGCGATCTGAGCTCCGCGTACGGATGCCCGCGAGGCCAGTACGCCCCCCTGAAGTACGTGAGGTTCCAACAGTTGATGTGCACGATGCTGGTCGTCCCGGTCGGCAAGTGAATCACCTACCCCGGCCCAAGAGGCCCGGTGGCCTGCACCCCGCAGCCCTTCTGGTCGCGCGTCACGGCGGTGATCCAACGCGACGACGATCCCGAACACTGCCCCGACCATGACGTCGTGCTGGGCGTCACCTCGTACGCCTACTCGCAGCCGTTGATGGAGGTGTGCCTGGAACCGGCTCCGTCGGGCGCGATGACGACCGCGCCGTCAAGCACCGCGACAGCCACCGCTGCCCGATAGCGGCGCCGACCACGCAACGCTGCCCGGAGTCAGCGCCCGCGGTCATCGCGACCCCGGCGCGCCCGCGTGATCCCGGGCACCGACTCCGTTCCCGGGCCGGGCCCGTGGCTCCGGCTCGGCGCGGACTCCAGGCGGGCGGCTTGCGCGGTGCGGTGTACCGGCAGCAGGGCCCGGGCGTGCAGTCGGTCGGCTTCCGCCGGTCGGCCGGTTGCTCGCTGCTGGGCGTGAAGGGCGATGACGGCGCGGAGCAGCTGGTCGGTGATGAGCCGCGTCGCGGCGGTCCGCTGCCCACTGGATGTCTGCATCAGCACGAGCACCGCAGGACCCAGCACAGGCCGCGGTCGCGTCCCGGCCTGCTCTGGCATGCGACGGTAGGCGGCATGGCAGGCGACCTCCCGTGCCGCGCGCTGCAGGTCCGGATCCTGCCGGTCGCG
Organism: Sporichthyaceae bacterium; assembly: GCA_036493475.1. Taxonomy (NCBI): domain Bacteria; kingdom Bacillati; phylum Actinomycetota; class Actinomycetes; order Sporichthyales; family Sporichthyaceae; species Sporichthyaceae bacterium. The sequence continues at coordinate 12,750 of DASXPS010000078.1, forward strand.
CGCGAGCGCGGCCAGCGCACCCGCGAGGTCTCGCGCGGCCTGCGCCCGGCCCGTGGCGTCGGACGGATCGAGACCGGTGATCCGGTCGTTGAACGCCGCGATCCGCTCGGCGGCGACCCGGCCGGCGTCGGGGTGCATGTGCCGGGTCTCCCGGCCTTCTCGCTCGGCGTTTGCCGCGCCGGTGCGGGTGGCGTGCCACTCCGCCAACGCGGCGGCGGTGTCCTCTGCGGTGGGTGCCGGCCAGGTCTCGCGGAGTCGCCTCGCGCACCAATGAAGCGACCAGGTGCACGTGGTCGTTACCGCCGACCGACGGGCCGTGGTGCACCGCGACCCACCGACACCGCGGCCCGTCGTTGCCGTCGGTGAGGCCCATCGCGGTGGCGAACTGCGTCGCGATCCGCGCCCACCGCTCGTCGCCCAGCGGTCCCTCGCCGGGTGGCAGGGACAGCGAGCAGTGCCAGACGTCGGCCCGCTTCCAGCCGAGATCCACCCGCTCACCGGTCTCGGGGTCGACGGTCGTCGCGCGGCTGCGCACCTGCACCCCGTGTTCGCGGCGCGGGGTGTCCAACCACCCGGCCAGCACCACCGCATCAGCGCGGGACAGCTCGTCGTGGCCGTGTACCGTCACCGCCAATCCGGACCCGGCGACCAGGTGCGGGCGGACATGCTCCTCGCGGCGACCCCGGCCCACCAGGTAGCGCAGCAACCCCGCCGGGTCGCCGCCGCGGGTGATATTCGGGATCACCCCGACGCCCTCAGCCCGACCGTGGCGGGGGGAAGCGGCGGCTGCTCAACGCCATTTCACCGACCACCGCATCAAGCCGCTCACATACCCGAACCACGGCCGTCAACGCCGGTTGCGCCCCCGGCTGCACCTCGCCGGTCGCGTTCGTCGCGCGGGCGATCTGATTGATGTTCACCCCCACCCGACCCAGCGCACGGGACACCATCAACAACTCATCGACAAGTCCCGCTCGGGTGCGGGCGGCCTCCGCGCCACCGGCCAACACCGACTCCACCAACAGCCGCGCCACGGTGATCCCGCGGGCCGCGGCCAGGCGTTGCAACTCGACCTCTTGGGTCTCGGTGACCTTCACCCGGTGCGCGTGCGGGCGCACGCGACCCGCGACCCGCAGCTGTCGCCGGCCTTCTCCGACCCCGGCCACATCCCCACTCATCGCAGCCCTCCCCAGAGCCCAGCGCAGCGCACCCGCGCAGCGGGAACGCACCACCGACACCCGACACGTCGGCCCCGCCGACACCCACACGGCCCGCCCCCTGGGCCGGGCCGCGGGAACCGCCGCTGCGAAAGGGCACCTTTCGCACCAGCTTGCTCCCGCTGTTCTGACGGTCCCTTCGACAACGCAGCACGCGGTTCGGTCGGTCGCACCGCTCGGCGCAGACCCCCGTTGACCCTGGTCCCCCTGCGTCCCGAACCACGGGGAGGCGCCGGCCCCGGGCCTCTGACGGAACGGCTTACGACGAGGTCTGCGGCTCACGCTGCGGCCGGTAGCCGCGCTCAACGCCGCAGACCGGTCAGTGGCAGAAGATCACCTTTCCCAGCACGGCAGCGCTTTAGACTGTCCCCTGCCCGAAGAACGCCGCGGCGCGGAGGTCGGGATGCCCGCGCCCAACTGTCCTACGCGCGTCTCGCGGATTCCTGACGGTCGCGACGAAACGGGGTGCAGCGCATGATCCGCAACGTCGTGCTGGGCCGGCTGCGAGACCCGAACGATCCGGCCGCGAGCGCGCAGCTCGACGAGGGCCTGGCCGGCATCGCCGCACTCGACCTGCCGGGACAGATATCGATGCAGGTGGGCCGCGATGCGCAGCTGCGCGACGGCGCCTGGACCTTCGCGATCGTCAACGATTGGTCCGACGCGGACAGCTATCGGGCCTATGACACCGACGAAGACCACAACCGCTACCGTGCGCTGATCGTCGAGGTGTGCGAGGTCGCTCGCGTCCAACTCGCCACCGACTGACCGGCCGGCTCGCTCAAACACCGGGCAGCTGGGTCATGCCCACCGACAGATACACGTACCCCGCGAAGCCCGCCACCTCCTCCGCATGACAGGACAACTGCCCCTGCGCATCCGGCGCGATCCCCACAATCCGCCGCTCACCGTCACCGCCGTCGAGCAACGCCCACACCGCCACCGCGCGGTGCAGGGTGTGGCTACCGTCCCGGTAACTGGCATGCCACCCCGGCGCCGCCGGACACAACTGCGCGATCGCGCACTCGGCCAACCCGTCCACGTCAGCTCACGCATCCACGACCGTGGCCTCTGCCGCCGCCCGACGCACCGCCTCGCAACCCTCCTTCGCCCCCCAGTGGGACTCATACGCCTCGCCCTGGGCCACCACCTCACCGTTGGCGGCCTTGAGCCGGAACCGGTATTTGCCGGCCTTGTCGGTGAACACCTCGAACTTCGCTGCCATCTCCGACCTCCTGCACTCGTCGCTTCCCCTGAGCGTGCCCGGACAGCGCGCAGCTACTCCCGCGACCGGCCGCCGCGATGCCCACCGACAGCAGGCAACATCGGGCGACCCTGCGGGCCGCGCGCCCCACCGCGGCCACACCGCCCACCACCCAACGGCATCGGTGCGACAGCCAACGGCGCTTTCGGTCCCAGCGGCGCGACGGGTGGCGACCTGCCCAATGACCCGGCTCTCACCGTCAAGGGCACCGGGGCCACACGGCCCGGCGAAAGCCTCTCCCCCGCTGCGCTCCGCCGAGCGGCCCCACCGCCCCAACACCGTGGCAGCCGCACCGGGCCCGGGCACGGCCGGCATGCCCGGGTCGGCCCGCGAGTCAGACACTTCCGGTGGCGCGCCGGAGGGGCGACCCCCCAGCGGGCAGCCGTGTGGGACGCTCGCCAACCCCGGGCGGCGCGATCGTCCTGTTCGCCTTCACCACGCCCGGGCGCCGGTCGGCCGGGCGAGCATCCGACACCGCGCCGGCAGGCCCTGCCGCTACGCGACCGCAGTCGCCTCCAGCTCGACCATGATCTCCGGCTCGAACAGGGCGGCGACGCCCAGCAGCGTGCAGACCGGCTTGCAGCCGTCACCGGCAAAGATGGGAACCAGCTCCCCGGCCTGCGCCATGAACCCGGGCACGTCCGTGGTGTAGATGTTCAGCCGCACGATGTTCACCGGCGTCATGTCCGCGGCCGACAGTGCGTCCTTGAGGTTCGACCAAGCTGTGCCGAACTGAGCAACCAGATCTTTGGGGTGCAAGGGCGCCCCGTCCGGATCGTTCGACGTCTGACCGGACAGGTACAGCACCCGCGCCGCACCGGTCACCTCGATGCCGTGGTTGATACCAAACCCCTGCAGCCAGTCCGTCGGGTTGATCTCGCGTCGTTGCATCGGTTCTCCCTGAAGAGTTGGGCCGGCCCCGGCCGAAAGCCGGCGGATCGCCGGCCACAACCACGCGCAGCCACCTCCGGTCGACCGCGAGCGGTGCGCCGGCGCCCGGCGCCCGCAGCACCCACCACAGCGACCGTGAACAACGGCCTCACCGTACGCCCGTGCCCGAGGGCAAGGCGCGGGGCGGCACTCATCCCCAACGGCGCCGGGCCACAGGCGCGGCCAAACCCCGCTGGATGGCCGCGATGCACGAACCCAACAGCGAACAGTGGGCGGCCCTGCCGGCCGCGCCGCCCCACCGCGGCTACGCCGCCCGCCGGTGGCGACCTGCCCCATGCCCCGGCTCTCACCGTCAAGGGTGCCGGGGCCACATCCCCCACCCAACGGCATCGGTGCGACAGCCGACGGCGCTTTCCGTCTTGGCGGCGCGGCGGGTGGCGACCTGCCTAGCGTCCCGGCTCTCACCGTCAAGGGCGCCGGGGCCACACGGGCGAGCGAAAGCCTCTCCCCCGCTGCGTCCTTCGCGGCCTGCCGGCTCCGCCCCAACCGGCACCGAGCCCGGCCGTTCGCGACCGAGCTCGCCCGTGAACGGAGACGCCGACGAGGGCCAGGAAGGACCTTCGGGACCCCGGGGTGGGGTCATTTTTCCATCTCGGCCTCGGCGATCTGCAGGACGAGGTCAACCTTGTCCTCGGTGTCGAACTGAACCGACAGGAGCTGACCACTCGGCTTCAGCCATTCGTGTGTGCCCCTGAGGCGGTCCACGAACTCGGTCCCGACGAAGTACGCCGTCGACGAATTGTTCTCCAACACGCGCCGCCCGTTGGGAAGGGCATAGGCGATGTAGGTGCGCACGCTCGTCGGCTTTTGCTTCTTCGACAGCACTGGGACACACCCCAATGCGAGCAGGCCCTCATGTAGCCGCATGAACCGTGCGCCGTAGGCGCGCGAGTTCGACCGGAACCGCTCAACCTCGGCAGCGAGCTCCTCCTCATCCGGGCTCGTAGCCGCCGGAGACGCGGCCTGGTCGGCATGAGCGTCGGCGGATTTGGCGGCGAAGTAGTGCTCCTCGTAAGCCCTGACCCATTCAGCGACCTGGACGGGATCGTCGTCGAGCGTCACCTGCAACGTGAACACGGGGCCTCCGGACCTGCTCGCCAAAGATCAGAATGTCTAGAAGTTACTCCAAACTCTTAGTGACTTCTAGATATTCGCCCAATTCGAAATGGCAGCTGACGCCGCTCGCGACCCCGCTCGGTCGACAGCCGTACACCCGACAGCGCACCGTGACCATGCCGATCGCTTCGGCGATCGCGTCCGGCCCGGCCCCCGCTCTCACCCTGCGACGGGTTCAACCGGCGTCACCCGCGATCTGCCCGCGACCTTGACCGTTGCTTTGCGGGTGGCGTCCTGCCGGGGATCCCGGCTCTCACCGTCAAGGGCACCGGGCCCACACGGCCCACCCCAACGGCACCAGTGCGACAGTCAACGGCGCTTTCCGTCTCAGCGGCGCGGCGGGTGGCGACCTGCCTGAGGCCCCGGCTCTCACCGTCAAGGGCGCGGGCCCCACGGCCCGGCGAAACCCTCTCCCCCGCTGCGCTCCGCCGAGGC
>DASXPS010000079.1 GCA_036493475.1 Sporichthyaceae bacterium
CGACGTGCTGGTCGACGCGCTCCGCAAGGACGCCGACGACGACTCCAGCCGGCACGACATCGGCGGCAACATCATCCCGAACCTGGTGCGGAACGGCGGCGCGCAGGCGTACGACTTCAGCTTCAACGAGGTGCCCGGCGCGACCCCGCGGGACGCCGGCTACTGGCGCGACGTCGGCTCGCTCGAGTCCTACTTCGACGCCCACATGGACCTGTGCGCGGTGGAGCCGATCTTCAACCTGTATAACGACCAGTGGCCGATCCTGACGTACGTCCCGTCGCTGCCGCCGGCCAAGTTCGTGCACGAGGCTGGGGACCGGATCGGGCGGGCGATCGACAGCCTGGTCAGCCCCGGCGTGGTGATCTCCGGGGGCCTGGTCCGCCTGTCCGTCCTCTCGCCCGGGGTGCGGGTGAACAGCTGGGCCACCGTGGAGCGGTCGGTACTGCTGCACAACACCAAGATCGGCCGGCACGCGGTGGTCCGGGACGCGATCATCGACAAGAACGTCATCGTGCCGGAGCGGGCCCAGGTCGGCGTGGACAAGAACCACGACAGGGCGCGCGGCTTCGCGGTCTCGGCCGGCGGCATCACCGTGGTGGGCAAGGGCCAGGAGGTCGTGCCGTGACTCAGGCCCCGCCCGCCGGCAAGCTCCGTGTCGCGCTGCTGACCCGCGAGTACCCGCCCGAGGTGTACGGCGGCGCCGGCGTGCACGTCACGTACCTGGCCCGCGAGCTCGCTCCGCTGGTCGATCTCACCGTGCACTGCCAGGGGGCGGACCGCCCGGCCGCGGTCGCGCACCGGCCCTGGGACGTGCTGGCCGGCGCCAACCAGGCGCTGCAGGTGGTCTCCACCGACCTGTCCATGGCCGCTGCCGTCGGGCCGGGAATGAACAGCGCGCAGCTGGTCCACTCGCACACCTGGTACGCCAACCTGGCCGGCCACCTGGCCGCCATGCTCTACGACATCCCGCACGTGATGACGATGCACTCGCTGGAGGCCTTGCGCCCGTGGAAGGCGGAGCAGCTAGGCGGCGGGTACACGGTCTCCTCCTGGTGCGAGCGGGTATCGGCGGCCTCGGCCGCCGCGGTGGTGGCCGTCTCGGACGGCATGCGCGCCGACATCATGACCGCTTACCCCGAAATTCCCGCCGAACGGATCCATGTGATACGCAACGGCATAGACACCACCGAGTACCATCCCGATCCGAACACCGATGTGCTCGAGCACTACGGCATCGACCTGACGCGTCCCTACGTCATATTCGTCGGCCGTATCACCCGGCAGAAGGGCGTGCCCGTCCTGCTTCGCGCGGCCTCCGGGCTGATCCCCGAGGCGCAGCTGGTGCTGCTGGCCGGGGCCGCCGACACCCAGGAGCAGCTGGCCGAGGTGACCGAGCTGGTCGACGGCTTGCGCGCCACCAGGTCCGGCGTGTTCTGGATCCCGGAGATGCTGCCCAAGCCCGACGTCATCCAGCTCCTCACGCACGCCACGGTGTTCGCCATCCCGTCGATCTACGAGCCGCTCGGCATCGTGAACCTGGAGGCCATGGCGTGCGGAACCGCGGTGGTCGGTTCCCGCACCGGCGGGATTCCCGAGGTGGTGGCCGACGGCGAGACGGGCCTGCTGGTGCCGGCGGGGGAACCGGAGCCGCTCGCGGCGGCACTGAACACGCTGCTGAGTGACCCCGACCGCGCCGCGGCGATGGGACAGGCGGGCCGCAAGCGCGCGGTGGCGGAATTCGGCTGGCCCGCAATTGCCGCCCAGACGGCCGACCTTTATGCCGAATTGGCTCACTAGGGCTTAAAGCGCCTTCTTGGCTCGGATTTGTCTAATCGGGCGCAAATCACCGTCCTGTGCACCGAGCTGGTGAACCTGGTGTAAACCATTGCCGATGCCACCGCGTCCCAACAGGGGGGCTAGGGGGAACGGGCTAGCGCTGAGAGGCAATTGATGATGCTGAGATCAGGTCGTGCTGTTGTTTGTGCTGTTTTGACCGGATTGCTTGCGGCCGGCATGATCACCGTGGGCATGACCGCGGCCAGCGCTAACCTCGCGGGCACCTGCAACGCCACGGGCACGGCGACGGCGAAGGCCAGCTGCACCGTGATTAAGACGATCAGCAATCCCGCCACGATTTTGTACTCCGTAACCGTGACACAGGGCTCTAACCAGAGCGCCACTATTAACTGGACCGCTACGTGCAAGCTCGGCAGCGACACCGCGACGAACTTCGGCGGTACCGCCGCGACGACCCCGAATAACGGGTACCTCGTCCTTCCCTTCACCACCCCGCCGGACTCCTGTGCCATCAGGGTGGGCGCCACCCTCAGCACCAATAAGGGGAGCGTGCAGGTCGCGGTGAATTACGCGCCGAACCCGAACACTCCCGACCCGACCGCCTCGGCCGCGCCCTCCGGGTCGGTACGGCTCTACCGGGGTCTCGGCGGCAAGTGCGTGGACGACAAGGCCAACAGCTCCGCCAACCGGACCCAGGTCATCATCTGGACGTGCAACTCGCACGACAAGGCCCAGCAGTGGACCTACTCCGGCGGCAAGCTGAAGCACAACGGCCTGTGCCTCAACGACCAGCGCTCCGGCGGCAACGGCAGCAAGGTGATCCTGTACACCTGCAACGGCGGCGCGAACGAGATCTGGACGCACAAGTCCAACGGCGAGTGGGTGCTGAAGGCCAACGGCGGAAAGTACTGCCTGGATGACCCGGCCTCCTCGAAGCACAATGGCACCCAGCTCATCGTGTGGGCGTGCCACAACACCCCCAACCAGCACTGGTTCGCCTCGACGCCGAGCTAGTCTCGCGGTTTCCCGGTCGGCGGGCTGG
>DASXPS010000080.1 GCA_036493475.1 Sporichthyaceae bacterium
CCCGCAGATCCGCCGCGCCCAACGACGCGGCGTGGTCCGCCACCACCCGCAGCCCGGTGCGGGCCGCGGTCAGGGCGGCGGCCCGCTCACCCCGGGTCGCGCGCAGCAGTGCCTCCGCGTGCCACGCCGCGGCGCGCAAACCGGCCGGGCCGTGCCTGCGGGACGCGGCCGCGGGTGCGAGCACCGTGGCCGCGGCGGTGTCGCGGTGCTCGGCGAGCAGCAGGTGGGCCAGCAGGATGCGGGCCCGGGCGGCGGGTTCCGGCCATCCGGCCCGATCCAGCGTCCTGACGTCGGCCCGGGCCGCACGCAGCAGGTCGGGCCCGCGTTCGCCGGTGGCCACCCGGGCCGCCGTGCACACGTGTGCGGCGGTGGCGGGCCAGGGTCCGCCGCGTTGCCCGCGCAGCGCCGCACCGGCCCGGCCGGCGGCGTCCCGCGCCGCCGCGGGTGCCCCGGCAAGCAGCGCCGCCTCGGCCACCAGCAGCCACCCGATGCCGACGTCCAGCCGGTGACCCAGGGGCTCCAGCACCGCCAGCGCACGGCGGGCATCGAGCGCCGCCTCGGTGGCCAGCCGGGCGTCCAACAAGGTCTGCGCCCGGTCCAGCCAGGTGATCGCGCCTTGCGCTGGGGTGATGCCCGGCATCCGCTCGGCCCGGTCGAACGCGGCCAGCGCCGCGGGCACGTCGCCCGCCCGGGCGGCGGCATAGCCCAGGTTGTGCGCGGCGTCGGCGGCCAACAACGCAAGTTTGTGCTCGCTCGCCAACGCCAGGCACTCCTGCAGATCGCGGGTGGCCGCGGCGGTCTCACCCCGCCAGGCGCGCAGCGCGCCCCGATTGAGCAGCACCAGCGCCACGAAGCGGAAGTCACCGGCCCGGCGCAGCACCGGTAGCGCCGCGCGGTAGGCGGACAACGCGGCCTCGTAGTGCCCGGTCCGGCTGAGCACCAACCCGCGTTGCGCCGCGACCCGGACGGCGTCCACTCGACCGGCCACCAGCGCTGCGGCGTCAAGTTGACGCAGCGCGGCATCGGTGTCGCCGCGGCGCACCAGCACACCGGCCAAACTCAGTCGAGCCTGCGCCTCCCGGCCCGGCAGGCTGTGGCGCCGCGCCAGGGTCACCGCGGAACGCAGGGTCCGGGCGGCCTCGGTCAGGTCGTCGGTTTCGGCCCGGGCCAACCCCAACGCCCGCAGCGCCACCACCCGGGCCTCTGCGGGGGCGTCGGATGCCACGACCGCCCGGGCCACTCGGGCTGCGGCTGCCGGGTCATCCGACACCAGGGCGATCGCGGTCTCGGCCGCGGTCAGCGCAGCGGGCAGGGAATCTGAGGACACCTCAGATAGTGGTCCAGCGGGTGACCACGGCCGGCCCCGCCGCGGGTTCCCACCGCAGCCGGAATATTCCGTCGGGCAGGCCGTCGATCACGAAACGGCCCAACGCGTCGGGAGCGACATCGCGTTGCTCGTGGACCGACTGCACCCGCAGCCGGCCCGGGCCGGCGGGGGACAGTTGCCCGAGCACGCGGCGGCGCGCACCGTCGTCGTGCACCTGGAGTTCCATGACCACTCGGCCGGCCCGGAAGGACAGCATTCGTGGTCCGCCGCCCGAGCGGACCCCGGACCCCTCCAGGCCGACGTCGGCGACGAGGGCGGCCAGGACCGCGTCCGGGTCACGCAGGGCGAATGCCGCCCGGGCGGCTTCCCGCAGGTAGTCGGGCACCGGGTCCAGCCGGTCGTGCACGGCGGCGATCGCGGCCAGTAGGTCGGCGTCCTCGCTCATACCGGGCCGCCGGAGACCACCAGATATCCCGAGGCGACCAGCCCGCGACGCAACTGTTCCAGGCAGCGGGCGCGGCTCGGCCCGATGCTGCCCACCGGCATCCCCGCGGCCGCCGAGACCTGCGCGTAGCTGGCATCCGGATCGGCCGAGATAACCCGCAGCAACGTGCGGCACCGCTCGGACAGTTGCTGTAACGCGGTCCATACCTGGCGGTCGCGTTCGTCATCCAACAGCGCGATCTCGGGGGTGTCCCGGGCATCGGACGGCGTGCCATCCAGCACGAACGGATCGGGCACCTCGCGCTCCCGACGCCGCTGTACCCGCAGGCACTCGCGCCGGGTGGTGGTGCGCAACCAACCCGCCAACGCCGCCGGCTCCCGCAACCGATCGAGGTGTTCCAGCAGCCGCAGCCACACCGTCTGGACGACGTCGGCGGCGTCCGGTCGATCCAACCGGTGGGTCCGGGTGACCGCCCACACCAGGGACGCGTACCGGTCCACGAGGGTGTCCCAGGCGGCCTGCTCGCCGCGCGCCGCGGCGGCGACCAACCGGTCGACGTCGAGCGCAGCGTCCATGGTGGCCGAGAGTAGGGCTAACCGATCACGATGCCCAGACCCGGGACGTGACGGGCCGTCGGATCAAGCACCAGATCGGCCGCTGCGGCCACGTCGATGCCACGATCGGCAGCCAGCCGGGCGATGGTCCCGGTGATCACCGGAGCCGCGAAGGAGGTGCCGCTCCAGCGGGCGAAACCTGCCGTGCCGTCGGGTAACGGGAACGCGCTGTGCACCTCCTGCCCGATCGCGCAGGCCTCTATCCACCAGGCATGGTTGGAGAACGCGGCCCGTTGCCTGCCGGCGGCGTCCAGCGCGCCGACCGCCAGCACGTTCTTCAGGGCGGCCGGCCAAAACGGCCGGTCGGTGTGCGCATTGCCCGCGGCGGCCACCAGCACGGTGCGCCGGCCCAGCGCCGCCACTGCCTCGCTGACCAGCGCCGACGGTCGATCGTCGTAGGTGTGGCAACCGAAGGACAGATTCACCAGGTCCACCCGTCGGCCCGTCCCCGCCGCCTCGGCGCGCAGTGCGGCCAACGCCTCGATCAGGTGCACCTCGTCACACACCCCGTCGCCGGACAGCAACCGACGCACCATCAGGTGAGCCGACGGGGCCTGGTGCAACAGCACCCCGGTGACGAACGTGCCGTGCCCGGCCTGATGGTCGGGCAGCCCGTCGCCATCGGCGTCCAGTACCTCGCGCTGATCCGCCGTCACCTCGACCCACCAGGACCGTTCGGTGAACCACGGGTGCGCGGTGATGCCGGTGTCCAGCACGGCCACGGTCACCTCGGCCGCGAACGGGTCGGCGGGCGCCGGCGCCGGGGCAGGGTCCGCAGTCGGCGTTGGGTCATCCGCGGGCCCGCCGCGCCAGCGGGGTGCGGCGCGCAGCAGGTGCACCGGGGCCGCGGTGCCGTGCCGGTCCCGATCCCCGAGGTCGGCCAACAGGCTGCGCACATCCGCTCCGGTGCCGGTGCGCAGCGGCCACCGATGCACCCCGGCCACGGGCGGGTGCGGGTCGGCCAACCAGCGGGTCAAGGTGGCAGGCAGCGTCGTGCGGTCCCGCTCGGCCACCATCAGCTGGTCGGCGCGCAGCATCGCCGGTGGGTCCTCGGTACGCACCGCGCCGTGCCGGGCCAGCAACGCGTCCATCGAGGCGCAGCCTCCCGGGCGATGGTGCCCGCCGGCTACGGTGAGGCGTGCCGATCGAGCGGGCGGACGCCCTCGCCCTGGACGCCGCCGACCCGTTGGCGGAATTCCGCGACCGGTTCGTCGAACCCGAGCCCGGCCTGATCTACCTGGACGGCAACTCGCTGGGGCGCCTCCCGCGGGCCACCCGGGACCGGTTGGCCATCGTGATCGAGCAGGAGTGGGGCGGCGGGCTGGTTCGCTCCTGGCAGGACTGGATCGAACTGCCCCAGCGGGTCGGCGACCACATCGGCGAGGTGCTGCTCGGCGCCGCGCCTGGCCAGGTGTTGATCGCCGACGCGACCACGGTCAACCTCTACAAACTGGCCGCGACTGCCCTGGACCTACGCCCCGATCGCCGGGTGATCCTCACCGCGGCCGACGAGTTCCCCACCGACCTTTACGTACTGGAGGGGCTGGCGGCGGCCCGTGGCCTGCAGGTGCGGGTGGTGCCCGCGGATCACGCGCACGGGCCGGCGCCGGCCGATGTGCTGGGCGCGTTGGATTCCGAGGTGGCGCTGCTGTGCCTGAGCCACGTCGGTTACCGCGGCGGCGCCCTGGCCGACCTGCCGTTGCTCACCGCCGCCGCGCACGAGGTCGGCGCCCTGGTGTTGTGGGACCTCAGCCACGCGGTCGGCGCGGTGCCCATCGAGTTGGACGCGGCCGGGGTCGACCTGGCCACCGGGTGCACCTACAAGTACCTCAACGGCGGACCCGGAGCCCCGGCGTTTCTCTACGTGAATCGCGCGTTGCACGCCCGGGCACGCCAACCGATCTGGGGCTGGTTCGGGCAACGCGACCAGTTCGCCATGGCGGCCGGCTATGACCCGGAGCCCGACGTGCGCGCCTTCGGTACCGGCACCCCGGCGGTGCTCGGCCTGATCGCGGTGGAGGAGGGTGTGCGCCTGCTCGCCGAGGCAGGCCTGGATCGCCTGCGGGCCAAGGGCATCGCGCTGACCGAACTCGGTATCGTGCTGACCGACGAGCGGCTCGCCCCGCTCGGCTTCGAGGTGGCCTCCCCCCGCGATTCCGCCCGCCGGGGCTCGCACCTGACGTTGCGTCACCCGCAGGCCTGGCCCATCTGCGCGATGCTCGTCGACGCGGGCATCGTCGGTGATTTCCGTGCCCCGGACGGGCTGCGCCTGGGTCCGGCCCCGCTGAGCACCCGGTTCGTGGAGCTGTGGGACGCGCTCGATCGCCTGTGCACCCTGGTCGCGGCGGGGGAGCACCACCGCCACGCCGGCGCCGCCCGCCGGGTCACCTGACATCTTCGTCCGGTGTTTCGGGCTATCCGGGCGCGTTGATACCCCGAAACGCCGGAACAGGATGCGCTAAAAGGCGGAGCCCCGACCTGGCGGGCCGGGGCTCCGTGGATCAGGTAGTGCTCAGGGTTACGGCGTGGCCTTCGGCGAGGCCGACGGAGAAGACGTCGGCTCGCTGGTGGCCGGGGTGCTGCTGTCGGACTGACCCGGAGCCGGGCTGGCCGGGGTCGATCCCGTGTCACCGCTGCTGTTGCTCGCCGCGGTGGGGTCGTTCGGGTCCACGAAGGTGCCCACCCGTCCGCCGTCCGCCCAGGCCGTGTACGCCTTCATGTAGGCCTCGGCCTTGGCCGCGTCCGTGGTGCCGTCGGACTTGTTGCCCGGCCGGTTGTCCGAGTACACGTACTGGCCCGGCAGGTCTGAGGAGAAGGGCTCCTTCGCCGGCAGCGCGTCCGGGGTGTACTTCGCGGTGGCATTCCACAGCAGGAAGCTGTTGATGCCGTCGTCGTGCGCGGCCTTGATCTGAGCCTCGACCTCGGGCGCGCCGTAGGCCGGGTGGCCCAGGGTGAAGTCCTGCAGCCACGGGATGATCACGCACTTGGTGCCGAGGACCTGCCGGTTGAAGTCCATCAGCGAGCGGTGAACGATGTCGTAGGGCACCGCGTTCGGGTTCGGACCGACCGAGTACTCGTTCGGGCCCCAGTGCGACGGGTAGACCATCGGTGAGATGAAGTCCAGGTGTGCGGCCATCTTCGGGATGTTCTGCGCCACCGAGCTCGGCGTGAAGCTGGAGATGCCGAACACCGCCGCCCCGAGCTTCGCGCCCGCCGCGTGCACGGCCGGCTCCGCCTGAGCGAGGAAGTCCGCGATGCCGTCCTGCGGGTCGGTGTTGCCGAGGCCCGGGAAGACCTGACCGGGCAGACCACCGGACGCGGCGTGCGCCTCGGGACGACGGATGTAGTCGTACATGATCGAGTCGAAGCCGGTCTTGGCCGCCTCGACCGCGAGGTCGATGTTGTACTGGCGCACGTCGGGGTTGGCGAAGTTGGTGAACGACGCCGCGCCGTACGAGCCCGCGCTGTAGGGGTTGCCGGACTTGTCCTGGACTCCGTAGGCCGGGTGGCCGTTCTTGAACGCCCACTTGGCCAGCACCGGGTCGCGGAAGGCGACGATGCGACCGACCAACTTGCCGCCGAGGTCGTGCACCTCCTTCACCGCCGCGGCCAGGTCCACCGGCGTGCTCGCGGTGGCCCCGGACTCGTTGGCCAGCGCGACGCCGGACTTGTAGAAGACCGCCCCGTCCTCGTCCTTGATGTCGAGTTCGATGGTGTCGATCTTGTGGTCCTTGAGCATCTGGATGACCGGGTCGTGCAGCGGCTTGTAGGCCCAGGCCAGGCCGGTCATGTGCACAGCCCGCATGCTCGGGTAGCTGACCGCGACGCTGACCGTCTGGTCGGTGACGTTGCCCGCCGCGTCGGTGGCCACGACGTGCGCCGACTCCGGCGCGTGTTCGTAGTTCACCGAGAACTTGCCGCCGTTGAGGCTGACGTCCTTGTCGTCGACCTTGAGGGTCTTGGCGTCGTCGACGGTGCCGGTCAGCGTGTACGCCTTGGCCGGGTCCAGGTCATCGGGCGCCTTGTCGACATTGACGACCGGCGCCTTGGTGTCCACCGAGAAGCTCTTGGTGGTCGACGCGTTGCGACCGAACCGGCCCTTGGACGAGGCGGTGAAGGTGTGCTTGCCGTCGGCCATGTTGGTCGGCTTGTACACCAGGCTGTTGCCGTCCTTGGTGCCGTCGACCTGCTGACCGTCGAAGCTCAACTTGACGTCCGAGAGCTTGCCGGTGACCGTGAAGGCCAAATCCTTGATGCCGTCGGCGTTGAGCACGCCGGCGCCCATGTCCTTGCTGGACGCGACCTTCACCGAGCCGCCGTTCGCCAGCGGTGAGGCGGCGGCGCCGACGACGACGAGCAACAGCGCAACACCACCCACCACGGCTGCGTTGCGCCCGGTCTTGCGCGTCTTGCCGCCCATTGGCGGCCCCCCCGCGGCAGCGGGCGGAACGCCGTCAAATGCCGTCATATCCCGATTCCACCTTTACCGAGTTGTCGCTTGGACACCGCAGCGTTTCCCCGAATTACCGCGCTGACTGCTGCATGATCGTGGCCGGACGTTGAAGATCATCACTGATGCGTCCTGCTGCATGATCAGAGTGCAGTACCGACCACGAGTAGGGGGGGAAATGCGTCGACGACGTGTCGTCCTGGCAGTGGCAGTTACCGGATTGTTGCTTTCGGCATGCGCCAACCAGTCCGACAGCAGCGATAAGGGCGGCGACAACGTCAACAACGCCGCCGGCTCGCCCTCGCCGAGCGCCAGCGCGTCCGCCTCGACCGGTTCGGACAGTGGCCCGGCGGCCGACCCGGCTTCGGTCGGAGCGAATGAACTCGGGCAGGTCGCGGTGATGATGTTTCACCAGATCAAGGAAAACCCGAAGGGCGACTACGACCAGACCCCTGAGCACTTCAAGGCCGAACTTGAGCGGCTCTACAAGGACGACTTCCGTCCGGTGAAGCTTTCCGACATGGTCCAGGGCAAAATCGACATTCCGGCGGCGAAGCACGCGCTGGTGATGACGCTCGACGACTCCTCTCCGTCGCAGGCGCAGATCGGCCCGGATGGAAATCCCACTCCGGATTCCGCGCTGGGCATCATGGAGCAGTTCGGCAAGGACCACCCGGATTGGCACTCCACGGCCTCGTTCTACGTCAATGACGGGTCTTTCGGCGGGGACACCAAGGTGATCCCGTGGATGGTCGCGCACGGCTATGAGGTCGGCGACCACACCCTCACCCACGCCAACCTCAAGCAGCTGTCCTCGGACGGTGCGCAGAAGGAGATCGGCGGGGAGTACAACAAGATCGAGGCGCAGGTCCCCGGCTACAAGGTGACCACGATGGCGCTGCCGTTCGGTATCCACCCGACGGACTCCGCGATTGCGCACCACGGCACCTACGAGGGCACCACCTACGACTTCGGCGGTGTGCTGCTGGTCGGGGCGAACCCCTCGCCGTCGCCGTTCCGCGGGACGTTCGACCCGTACAACATCCCGCGCATCCGGTCCGGCCCCGGCGGCGCCCAGCTGGACTCGGGTTACTGGCTGGACTCGTTCGAGAAGAACAAGTCCACCTGGTACACCTCCGACGGTGACCCCAACAAGGTCTCGTTCCCGAAGGCCGACCAGGCGAAGCTGTCCTCGAAGTACTCCTCCGAGGCGAACGCCTACTGACGGCGCGTCAGGCCTAACGCGACGGAGGCCGCCACCCATCCGGGGTGGCGGCCTCCATCGCGTTCTCCAGCGGTGGTCAATCCGGGCGGCG
>DASXPS010000081.1 GCA_036493475.1 Sporichthyaceae bacterium
ATCACGGAGTACCCGCTGGCCGCCGCGAAGTCGGTGCCGACCGCGATGGCCGCAGGCCCGGACGGCGCGGTGTGGTTCATCGAGACAGGCGGCAACAAGATCGGCCGCATCGACCCGACCACCGCCAAGATCACCGAGCACCCGATCCCGACGCCGAAGGCCACGCCGATGGGGACCGTGGCGGGCGCCGACGGCGCCATGTGGTTCACCGAGGCCTCGGCCGACAAGCTCGGTCGATTGAACCCGGCCACCGGAGCCATCACGGAGTACCCGCTGGCCGCCGCGAAGTCGGTGCCGACCGCGATGGCCGCAGGCCCGGACGGCGCGGTGTGGTTCATCGAGACAGGCGGCAACAAGATCGGCCGCATCGACCCGGCAACCGGCGAGATCAAGGAGTTCCCGGTGCCCAGCGCCAACAGCGTGCCGGTGTTCATCGCGCCCGGCCCGGACGGGGCACTGTGGTTCACCGAGCTGAGCGGTAACAAGATCGGCCGCGTGGGCGGCATCTGAGGTCGCTGATTGACTTCGGTCATGGCCCACGTCCGGCCCTGCCCGTGCGGCAGTGCCGTCGACTACCGAGCATGCTGCGGCCCGCTGCATGCCCGGCGGTCCACGGCGGAGACGGCGGAGGCGCTGATGCGGTCGCGCTACAGCGCGTTCGTCCGCCATGACGTCGACTATCTGTCGGCCACCTGGCACCCGAGCACCCGCCCGACGCACCTGCAGCTGGATTCGTCAGTGGTCTGGACGCAGCTGGAGATCGTGCGGGTGCGGGCCGGTGCCGCGGGCGATCGCCGCGGTCTGGTCGAGTTCCGTGCGCACCACACCCGCGGCGTACAGGCCGAGCGCAGCCGGTTCCTGCATGAGGACGGGCAGTGGTTCTACCTGGACGGCGAACGGCTCGACTGATCCACGCGTCCTGACATAACGTCCATTATCGGCGGAGGATCACCTTGCGTCCGAAGAAGTGTGGGTGCGCGGACACTGTTCTTCGGACGTTACGAGAGGTCGGGCGGTTAGTTCCAGAACTCCCAGCTGTGGAACGAACGCCACCCGTGCCACTTGAACACGTGCGCCAGTGGGCCGTAGCTGTAGGCGCGCCACGGCGTCCAGTGCCGGTGGGTGTCCCAGCGGGTGACGTCGCAGCCGTTGTGCAGGGAGATCGCGCGCTTGCAGGCGTCGCGAGCGTCCTGCCGGTAGATGTCGTTGCGTAGATGGCTCAGCCGCTGGGCGTGGAAGCTGTCCCAGCTGTGGCACACGGTCGACGTGCCGGTACACCAGGGACCCGCGGCAGCGCCGGCCTCGGCGGCGCCGGCCGCGGGAACGTTGAGGGTGACGACGGCGGTGGCGGCAGCCAATCCGACGAGAAGGCGGCGAGGTCCGCGCACGGCTACCTCCAGGGTGAGCACACCGGATGGTCCGGATTACCCCAAGCCTTACTCTTCGCCGGAGTTATGACAACCGGACGCGCCGGGCGGGCTAGATCCAGCCCCAGCCGCCCCAGCCACCCCAGCCGCCGCCGCCCCAGCCCCAGTGGTGGCCGAAGCCGATGCCGTGGCCCCAGTGATGCCAGCCGCTCCACCAATGGCCACCGCCGCCCCAGTCGTCCTCGGGGTCGATGCCCTCACAGGTGAAGGTGACGCCATCCCAGCACTCGTCGCCCCAGACGTCGTCGCAATCGCAGTCGTCCCAGCGCCAGTGGTGGTGATGATGGTGATGGTGATGCCACGCAGGGGCCAACGCGGGCGTGGGAACGGCGGCGGGCATCGTCGCGGCGCCCGCCGACGGCGCGGCGAAGGCGGCGAAAGCGACAGCGGCAAAGACAGTCCCCGCTGCTCTCTTGATTCCGATCATGGGTTCCTCCGGTACGCGCAGTAGCGGGGACAAACAATGATCAACTTCCATCAACCCGGACATATCGGGCAAGTGTTGGTTGTCACGTATACCCGTGCACACCTTGGCAATTCACGGCCTTTTCCCGGGCCTGATGTCCCCCTGCTCCCTTGACGCCCCGTTTGGTCGGCGATAAACATGAGGATTGTTCGTCGTTAACCTCACGCTTGCTAGCAGAGCGGCGGTCTTCGTGAGGCCGGGATCCGGGGCGCCGTGCGCGTCTCGATCACGCAGGAGACTGGATGCTGCGTCGGGTCGTGGCCGCTGCCATGCGCACCCGCCGCGCCACCGCCGCGGGACTCGTGGTGCTGGCCGCGGTGGGTTTCGCCGCCCTGCCCGATGTCCGGGAGCGCGCACTGCCGCCGCTTGGCACGCCGATTTTGCAAGTGCGCACCGCTACCCCGGGTCTTTCCGCCGACGACACGGAACGCCTGGTCACGGCGCCATTGGCGGCGGATCTGCGGGCCAATGTGACCGCCCTGGAGTCGGTCCATTCGGTGTCCCGGAGCGGACTGTCCATCCTCGACCTGAGGTTCAGGGCTGGCTCCATCAGCGATCGAGACCGTCAGGCGGTGCAGGAGCGTCTTGTCGGGGCCCATCTGCCCGGCGCCCCCCAGCTGGTCTCCCCCGCCGACCGCCTGTTCCTCGTCGCGGTGCACACGTCGCTGTCCCCCGCCGCACTCACCGAAGTGGTGAACAGCCGCATACGCCCGTCGTTGCTCGGCGTGGCCGGCGTCAGCAATGTCTGGCTGTGGGGTGATGTGGAACCACTCTTGGTAATTGATCAATTACCCACAGTTGATACGACGGCAGTAAGCGAGAAAGTGCAGCAACGGTTGGCCGAACTGGCACCGGGCCTGCCCCAGGCGCAATTCGATCCGCGGGTTTATCGCGCCGCGGACTATCTGACCGCCGCCCGGCACCAAGTGGCCCGGACAATGGCGTGGACCGTGCTCGCGCTGCTGGTGGCGCTCGCCGTGCTGTTGTTGGATTGGCGACGCGCGGTGCTCACCGCGGTTGCCGTGCCGCTGCCGGTGCTCCTCGATCTGGCGGCGCTGCGGGCGCACCACACCGCGGTGGACGCGATGACGTTGACCGGGCTGGCGGCCGTGGTCCCGCTCGTGCTGTTCGACGCCGTGGTGCTCAGCGAGGCGGGCGTGCGGGCCCTGCGCGACCGGGCCGGCGATCCCGTCGGTCAACTGTCCTCGATGCTGCACCGGCTGGGCCGGGCCGGACTGCTGCTGGCATTGGCCCTGCTGCCGGTGCTGTTCCTGTCCGGCCTGCCGGAACGTCCGTTTCTGCCCCGCATCGCGGGCGTCTTCGCTGTCGGCCTTCTCGCCACCGCGGCCACCGCCCTGCTGGTCGTGCCGACGGTGCTCGGTGCCCTACCCGGTAGGCCCGCCCGATCCCCGGCCCGCCGACTACTCCGGGTCGGACACGACCGCGTGCTGTGGCCGTTGGCCCGGCCCGCAGTGGCCGTCCTCGTGCTGTCCGGGTTACTCGCCGCCGGTGCGGTCGCCTGTACCCAGGTCACCACCCGGATGCGCCCCGCACTGCACGATCCGGCGGTGACCGTGCGATTGCAGGCCTGGCCGGGCACCACGCCGGCCCAAGTGTCCGCGGACCGCGACCGGGTGCTCGCCGGGGTACGGGGCCTGCCCGGGGTGCAGGACGCGGCGCCGTTGCCGGACTGTGCGGACACCCCCACAGGTGGCGACGGACAACACTGTGCCGACGTCGCCATCGCCCTGGCCGCCGGCGCCGACCGAGCCCACACGCTCGCCGCGGTGCGCGCGGTGCTGGCCGACTTTCCCGGCATGTTCCGCAGCGTCCGGGCCGATTTGGACACCCGGCTGTCCGCCGCGGCGGCTCGCCCGAATGCGGACCTGGTGGTGCGGGTCTCGGGCAATGATCCGACGACGCTGCGGACCCGGGCGGAGACGGTGCGCGCGGCGCTGGCCGGCGTGCGCGGCGTGCTCGCGCCGGCCGTGGCCGGTGCGCCGGACATCATCGAGCACTCCGACACCATCGGCACGCTGAGCGTCGAGGCCGGGATCAGTGGGCGCGACCACGCAGCGGTGCGCGCCGACGTGCGCACAGTTCTCGCCGGGCTGGCGCCGGCCGGCGGTACCGACGCGCATCTCCTCGACGCCGCTCCCAACCGGCACCGAGTTATCGCCGCGGGCCTCGCGGTCGCCGTCGCGCTGCTGCTGTTGTTGGTGGGCGCGCTGGGTGCCGGCGCTGCGCTGCTGATCGGGCTGGCCGGGGTGCCCGCGGTGCTCGGTGCGGGAGTGATCGCGTTGTGGGTCGACGATGCCCCGTTGGGGCCGGGCGCCGTCACCGGGTTGGTGGTACTCGCGGGTCTGCTGCTGCGGGCCGCACTGTTGATAGTGCCCGATCTGCAGCGGGACGATTGGGCCGAGAACGCGCCGCCCGGCGGCGAGGCCCGGCGGGTGTCGCACGCGGTACCGCTGCTGCAGGCGTGCGCGGTGCTGGCGGTGATCACTGTGCCGTGGCTGATGACCGGTCAGCGGGCCGGCACCGAACAACTCCACCCCTTTGCGGTGGTGCTGCTCGGCGGAATTCCGGCACTGGCGGCGGTAGTCGTGCTGGTCCTGCCGGGCACAATCGGTCAGTCGACCGGACGCACATCCGAACAGCGCGCCGGTGGATCTACCGGCGCGGCACCGGCGCCGATATCGGTGAAACGTTGGATCGACGAAATCGACGCCGGCCGGTCACGTTCGGTCCCCGGCTGACCCGCAATAAAGGGCGACCAATTAAGGCTTGCCTAATTTGCATTTGGGGTCCACCACTTGGTGGGACCGGGCAACTTCGATGAGGCGCGGCGGGGTGCATTTGCCCTAGTCTGTCCGGGTGAGTACCTTTCGCATCAGCGAGGTCGCAGACCTCATGGGGGTTAGCGCCGACACAGTGCGGCGCTGGACGGATGGCGGCCGATTGGCCGCCACCCGTGATCATCACGGCCACCGTGTAGTGGAGGGACGGGCGCTCGCCGAATTCGCCCGCTCGCTGGCCGAGAACCCCGAGCCCGGGCATGTTGTCGCCGCGTCGGCCCGCAACCGATTGCGCGGCATCGTCACCAACGTGCTTCGGGACAAGGTGATGGCACAGGTCGAAATGCAGGCCGGGCCACACCGCATCGTGTCGTTGATGAGCCGGGAGGCGGCGGACGAACTCGGGCTTGAGCCCGGTGTGCTCGCGCTGGCGTCGGTGAAGTCGACGAACGTCGTCATCGAAATTCCGGAGCCCGGTTGAGCTTGACACCGGACCGCCCGCCGCCATAGGAGTTTCCCATGCACCCACACCCGGCCCGCCATCGCAGAATCGTGCCCCTCGCCATCAGTGCCCTGGCTCTTGCCATGGTTGGCGCCTGCGCGTCCGACACCAGCAGCAAGCAGGTCCCGCCGGTGGTGGAAACACCCTCCGCCTCCGCTTCCCCGTCGCCGAGCGCGACCGGCACCGCGACCGGAGATCTCACCGTGCTCGCCGCCGCCTCGCTCACCGAGGTTTTCCAGAAACTGGCAACCACATTCCAGTCCGAGAACCCCGGCGTGCACGTGACGTTCTCCTTCGGTGCCTCGTCCACGTTGGCCCAGCAGATCGTGGCGAAGGCGCCTGCGGACGTATTCGCGGCCGCGTCCCCGGCCACCATGAAGACCGTCACCGACGCGGGCGATGCGACAGGCAACCCGCAACTGTTCGTGCGCAACGTGTTGGAGATCGCGGTGCCGCCGAGCAATCCGGGCAACGTCACCGGGCTGTCCGACTTCAGCAAGTCCGACCTGAAGATCGCGGTGTGCGCGGTGGCGGTGCCCTGCGGTGCCGCGGCGGACAAGGTGTTCAAGGCGACAGGTATCAGCGCGGAGATCGACAGCTACGAGCAGGACGTCAAGGGTGTGCTGACCAAGGTGGAATCCGGCGAGGCCGACGCGGGCCTGGTCTATGCGACCGACGTGAAATCCGCTGGGGACAAGGTCAAGGGCATCGACTTCCCGGAGGCCTCCAACGCGATCAACGACTACCCGATCGCGGCGCTGACCGAAGCCAAGAACCCCAGCGCGGCGGCGGCCTGGATCGCGTTCCTGTCGAGCGCGGAGGCCCGTCAGGCGTTCACCGACGCCGGCTTCCAGCTCCCGTCCTGACGCACCGTTCGATCCGTTGAGCCGGCGCGAGCGTTCCGGGGTACCCCCCGCATTGTTGGCGCCGGCCGGGTTGGCTCTGCTGTTCCTGATCGTCCCGCTGCTCGGTCTGTTCCTGCGCGCCCCGTGGCGCTCGTTGCCCGATCGGCTGCGCGAACACGCTATTCGCGAGGCGCTGCAGTTGTCCCTGGTGACCGCGACCGAGGCCACCGTGGTGGCCGTCGTGCTCGGTGTGCCGCTGGCGGTCGTGCTCGCGCACGGCCACTTTCCCGGCCGGTCCTTCCTGCGCGCCCTGGTGACCGTGCCGCTGGTGATGCCCCCGGTGGTCGGCGGCGTGGCCCTGCTCTCCGCGCTCGGACGGGCCGGGTTCGTCGGCAAGCGAATCTACGCCTTCAACGGGTACTCCCTGCCGTTCACCACCACCGCGGTCGTCATCGCCGAGACGTTCGTCGCGATGCCGTTCCTGGTGATCGCCGTGGAGGGCGCGCTGCGCGGCAGCGATGTGCGTTACGCGGAGGCCGCGGCCACGTTGGGTGCGACCCGGTGGACGACCTTCCGCACGGTGACCCTGCCGTTGGTGGCGCCGGGCGTGATGGCCGGAGCCGTGCTGTGCTGGGCCCGCGCGCTCGGTGAATTCGGAGCCACGATCACCTTCGCGGGCAGCTTCCCGGGCCGTACTCAGACCATGCCATTGGCCGTCTACCAAGCGCTGGAGACCGACCCGCCGGCGGCCATCGTGTTGAGCATGGTGCTGCTCATCGTGTCCGTGGCAGTACTTGCACTGCTGCGCGAACGGTGGGTCGCCCCGTCATGAGTGAGGGCCTCGTTGCGGATTTCCAGGTCTCCCGCGGGGAGTTCACCCTGCGCCTGGACCTGGCCGTGGAACCCGGTCGGGTGAGCGCGCTGCTGGGACCCAACGGGTCCGGCAAGAGCACCGCGTTGCGGGTCCTGGCCGGCCTGCTCGCCGTGGACTTCGGCACCGTGCGATTGGCCGGCCGCGATCTGGAGGACGCGTCCCGACGACTGCAGGTGCCCGCGGAGCACCGGGCGGTCGGCATGGTGTTTCAGGACTACCGGTTGTTTCCCCACCGCAACGCGCTGGACAACGTGGCCTACGGGTTGCGCCGCCGCGGCATGTCTCGGCCGGCGGCGCGCGAACGCGCGGGCGAATGGTTGGCCTACGTCGGATTGACCGAATACGCCAAGGCCAGGCCCGCGCGGCTGTCCGGTGGCCAGGCGCAACGCGTCGCACTGGCCCGAGCGCTGGCCACCGAGCCGGACCTGTTGCTGCTCGACGAACCGTTGTCCGCGTTGGACGCGGCCACCCGGATGCAGGTGCGTGGCGAGCTGCGCCGTTATCTGGCCGGCTTCTCCGGCGCGGTGCTGATGGTCACCCACGATCCGGTGGACGCCATGGTGTTGGCCTCGGACGTGGTGGTGATCGAAAACGGCGCGGTGGTCCAGCGCGGCCCCGTGTCGGAGGTAGCCGCACACCCGCACACCCAGTACGTGGCCCGGTTGGTCGGGCTGAACCTGTACCAGGGATTGGCCGGGGCCGACTCGAGCGTGGGCATCTCCCCCGACGTGCAGCTGCACACGGTGAGCACGGCCGAGGGCGCGGTATTCGCCGCGTTCGCGCCCACCGCGGTGTCCATGTTCCGGGAGCGCCCTCATGGCTCGGCGCGCAATGTGTTTCCCGCCCGGGTGGCCGACCTGGAAATGCACGGCGGCACCGTCCGGTTGAGCCTGGAGGGCGTGTTGCCGGCGCTGGCGGACGTCACCGCAGCCGCCGTCACCGAACTGGATTTGGTGCCCGGCCGCGAGGTGTGGTTCGCGGTCAAGGCCAACGAGATCAGTGTGTATCCCGCCTAACCGAGGGTGAGCGGAGCACCAACTCCCGGCACGACGGCAACAACGCGGGAAAGTCGGTGGCGCGCGTGCGCCGTTCGCGCTATCCATGAGCAAGCGAAACGGTCGAGTACTACGAATGTCCGATAGGTCGGGCTGCGGGGTGTACCGCCGGCCTTCTCGGGAATTCCGCAAGCAGCAGAACCGTTGTGGTCGTGTGCGGGTGTCACAGGGGGCCCGGAGGCCCGGAGGAGTGCGTGAATTATGAGTGAGCGAGCGCTGCGCGGTTCCCGTCTCGGAGCAACCAGCTACGAGACCGACCGCGACATCGAGCTGGCCCCGCGCACCATCGTCGGGTACGACTGCCCGAAGGGCCACCACCTCGAGGTGCCGTTCTCGGCCGAGGCCGAAGAGGTGCCCATGGTGTGGGAGTGCCGGGTGTGCGGTGCGCTGGCGCTGCGTTCGGACGGTCAGCGCGACGATGAGAAGCGATCCAAGCCGGCGCGTACTCACTGGGACATGCTGATGGAGCGCCGGACGCGCGAGGAGCTCGAGGAGATCCTCGCCGAGCGCTTGGCCGTGCTACGTGCGGGCGGTATCCCGGGCTACGGGCCCAACAAGAAGTCCGCGTAGCCATCACTCAGGGCTGTTCCGGCCCCGGCTCGTCGTCCACGACCTCTCCGCTGACCACCCGTCCACCGCCGGATTTCGGCCCGGGGCGCGGTGGTCGCGGCATGAATGGCCCCCCGCCGAAGGGCGTTGGGCCGGCCGGGCCCACCACCTGCACCCGGTGCACCATCCAGCCGACCAACAGCCGCCGGGCCAGCGGCCGGGTGAACGGCAGCACCAGGAAATAGCCGAGGATGTCGGTGAGGAAACCCGGCGCCATGAGCAGCGTGCCGCCGACCAGCAGCAGTCCGCCGTCGGCCAATTCTTTGGTGGGCATCCGGCCGGCGTTCAGGCTGCGGACAAGGTTCTCCCAGGCCCGACGGCCCTCGTGCCGCACCAGCCAGGCGCCGAGCACGCTGTCGGCGATCAGCAGCAGAATCGTCGGCCCGGCCCCGATGGCCTGCCCGACCTGCACGATCACGTAGATCTCCGCGATCGGGACGAGCAGTAACGCCAGCACCAACCAGCCCATGGCTGGAGCCTAGGGCGTGTCTCTCAACCCCAGCCGGCTACCGCGGTTGCGAGACATGCCCCGGGGCGGGGTCAGAGACCCAATTCGTCCAGGCTCCGCGAGCGCGACGCGACGGTGGTCAACGACCGGTGGGGGGCGCGCACCCGGCCGATGCGTCGGGTCAGTCCCCACAGGGTGACCCGCCACAGGGCCTCGACCACGATCGCGCGGCTCATCTTCGAGGTACCCAGTTCGCGTTCCACAAAGGTGATCGGCACCTCGATGACCCGGAACCCGCGGTCCACGGTGCGCAGCGCCAGATCGATCTGGAAGCAGTAGCCCTGCGAGTACACGGTGCCCAGGTCCAACGCGATCAGCGTCTTGCGGCGGAACGCGCGGAATCCGCCGGTGGCGTCCCGAATCCCCAGACCCAGCACCAGGTTCGCGTAGGCGGTGCCGCCGCGGGAGAGCAGGCGGCGCGATGCGGGCCAGTTCACCACCGCACCGCCGGGCACCCACCGTGAGCCGAGCACCAGGTCCGCGCCGGGCAGGCCGGCCAGCAGTCGCGGCAGGTCCTCGGGGCGGTGCGAGCCGTCCGCGTCCATCTCGACCAGCACGTCGTAGTTGCGCTGCAGGCCCCAGTCGAAGCCGGCCAGGTAGGCCGCGCCCAGGCCCTGCTTGCCGGTCCGGTGCAAAACATGGATGCGCTCGTCGGCGGCGGCGAGGTCGTCGGCGATCTGCCCGGTGCCATCCGGACTGTTGTCGTCCACCACCAGGACATGGGCGCTGGGCACCGCACTGGTCAGTCGGCTCAACACGCCGGTCAGGCTCTGTGCCTCGTTGTAGGTGGGCACCACCACCAACACCGATTCACGTTCCACCGCGCGGCCCCCTCCGGATGAACCCGGAAACCACGGTAGTCCTGCGGCGCCGCGGCATCCGGGAGTTGCGGGGTCGACACATCACGATCGAGCCAACCCCGAGCATCACCAGGACGAGTTCCGGCCAGGCGCCCAGGCGCATCGCAGTGGTGCGGCCTGCGCGCAGCGGAACCTGGCGCACAATGACCTCGCGGGTGAATTCCTTGCTCTGCCGTACCACGTGACCCGCGGGGTTGATCACCGCACTGATTCCACTGGTCGCGGCGACCACCACCGCGCGGCCGGTCTCGATCGCGCGCAGTCGGGTGATCTCCAGCTGCTGCTCGGGTTGTCCGGTGTGCCCATAGGTGGCGTTGTTGGTCTGCACCACCAGCACTCGGCCGCCGCCGCGCACCACGTCGTGTACCAGGTTGTCGTAGGCGACCTCGAAGCAAATCAGCTCACCGAGGTGGGTGCTGCCCATCTGCAGCAGCCCGGCCCGCGGCCCCGGCTGGAAGTCCCGGGGCACCCGGGAGAACCGGGCGATCAGCTTGGTCACCAGGCGACGCATGGGCAGGTACTCCCCGAACGGCACCGGGTGACGCTTGACGTAAATCTCGCCGGGGCCCTGATTGGGGTTCCACACGATGCCCGCGTTGCGCACATAGCGCGGACCGCCGTCGAGCACCGCACCGATCAGCGTGGGCGCCCCGATGTCGTCCACCGCCGCGGTAATCCGGAAGCTCACCATCGGCTCCTCGAACGGGTCGAGGTCCGAGGAGTTCTCCGGCCAGACCACCAGGTCGGGATGCGGGGACCGGCCCTCGCGTACCGCGGCGGCCAATGCGTGGGTGGCCTCCAGGTGGTTGGCGAAGACAACCTGTTGCTGCGCGGCGGTGTCGTATCCGGCCCGCGGCACGTTGCCCTGCACAACAGCGACGGTGACCATATCCGCGCCACCGGAGTGCACGGGCACGGCCCAACCGAGGCAAGCGACCGCGGCGAGGATCGCGGCGGGCAGCAGCGCGCCGCGCAGGCAGCGGGCGCGCAGCTGCACCAGGGCCGCGGCGAGCACGCACCCGGCCAGCGCCAC
This sequence comes from Sporichthyaceae bacterium, assembly GCA_036493475.1. Taxonomy (NCBI): domain Bacteria; kingdom Bacillati; phylum Actinomycetota; class Actinomycetes; order Sporichthyales; family Sporichthyaceae; species Sporichthyaceae bacterium. Next base: position 10,978 of record DASXPS010000081.1, read on the forward strand.
CGCGAAACTGATCAACGGCATGCCGCCGATCGCGGCCAGCCGCGCGAACGGGGCATCGGCCTGGGCGAACGCCAGCCGTCCCCAGGGCAGACCGCCGAAGGGGACGCGCGCCCGCAACGCTTCCGCGGCCACCCAGATAGCGGCCTGCCACAACGGCCAACCGCGCCGCCCGGTGGTCCAGGCGAACCCGATGCCCACCGGCATCAAGAACAGCGCCTCCAGCGCGGACAGCCCGACCACCGCATCCCAGCCGACCACGTGCAGCCAACGCAGCAGCACCACGAAGAACGACATCCCGAACGCGAAACCCAGCCCAGCGCCTTGCCCAGCAGTGGCGCCCCGGCAGAGCAGACTGAGCGCGGCGACCGCGACCACGGCCAACGGCCAGGCGCCCACCGGCGGGAAGGCGAGCCCGAGCAGCACACCGGCGAGCAGCGCGCCGAGCAGCTTGCGTCGGTCCAGGCGTGGGCGATGCCGGGTGCGTTGCCGGGGCGATCGATGCCGGTGGCGGAGTAGCGGGCGCCGCCGCCCCGCCGATCCGGCGTGGTGGTCCCCGACGAGGACGTCGTGGCCTGCGCGCACGCTGCCCGATCCCCTTCGCCAGACGACAGTGCTCCGAGTGTGCACCTCCACCCTGCCGTCGTGCCGGATTTGGCGGGCGCGCCAATATAAAGTAGAGTAGTTATCATTGATTCCTAGGCGGGGGTTCGGCGCGTGCACATCGATCTGTGGATGTCGGTCGCCGGGCTGCTGGTGGGCTTCCTGGTCGGGCTGACCGGGATGGGCGGCGGGGCCTTGATGACCCCGATGCTGGTGATCGTCTTCCACGTCGCCCCGCTCGCCGCGGTCTCCTCCGACCTGGTCGCCTCGCTGGTCATGAAACCGATCGGGGGCGCGGTGCACCTACGCCGCGGCACGGTGCACAAGCCGCTGGTCAGCTGGCTCGCGCTGGGTTCGATCCCGGCCGCCTTTGCCGGCGTTCTGCTGCTGCGCGGGCTTGGCGGCAACAGTGCGGGCGTGCAGCACACGGTGAAACTCGCACTGGGCATCACGCTGCTGACCGCCGCGGCCGGGATCGTGCTGCGGGCCTGGTTGTCGCTGCGCGCCGCCGGGCGCAGCGAGGCGCCGCCGCCGGTACGGGTGCGTCCGCTGCCCACGCTGCTGGTCGGAGTGGCGGGCGGCCTGGTGGTCGGCATGACCTCGGTGGGATCCGGGTCGCTGATCATCGTCGCGCTGTTGTTCATGTACCCCGGGCTGAGCGCCGCGGAGGTGGTCGGCACCAACCTCGTGCAGGCGGTGCCGTTGGTGGCCTCCGCCGCGCTCGGGCACATCCTGTTCGGCGACTTCCGACTGGACCTGACCTCCTCGGTGCTGCTCGGTGCAGTGCCGGGCGTCTACCTGGGCGCCCGGGTCTCCGCACTCGGTGCGCACGGAATCGTGCAGCGCGCATTGGTCGGCGTGTTGGTGCTGTCCGGACTCAAACTGCTCGGGGCGCCCAACGGCTACCTGCTCACCGCGCTGGCCCTGGTGGTGCTCGCCGCGATCGCGACCCGCTGGGTACGGCCAAGTTCTGACGGTGCTTCAGCACCCGCGCCGACTGCCGTCGCGTCGGTGCGCGCCGATTTCGCCTGACGCTCCGTCAGGTTATCGACACCCGGGCCTTAAACCGAGGAAGGATCCGGGGGCCCTTCGGACCGACCTCGGGTTCGCTGGGTGCGAGACCGACGCCGTTGTCTACTGGGTCCCCGGATCCTTCCCGTGTTCAACCCCCGTACCGCTCGGGGCGTCCACTGCTCCGCTGGATTTCTCACGGGCTGGTGGTCGGGACGGGATGCGCCCCTGGCCCGTTCGCTCCTGAACACGGCGCCGAACGTTCGGTCCGATCGGAGATTCTTCGGTTGACGGCCGAACCGTACTGCCGCGATCGTCGGCCACTCAACCCTGCCCTCACCTGCATCGTTTCGCGTTGCCGCAGGTCAACCCGGGTCAGCCCAAGCTGGGAAGTTTCTGCTTTTTTCCAGATTCCCCGGCGTGTCGCGCGCGACACGAGGAATGAGCGTTATTCGGCCCCCGGAATGACCACCTCGGCGCGGGCACTGACCACCAATAACGGAGTCTCCAGGACGCGGCCGGCCGACGGCGAGATGTCCGGACGCGCGCGCACGCACACGTGCGCGGTCAGCTCGAGGGTGCGGCTGCGGTTGCCCACCCGTACCAGCTTGGCGGTCACCTCCAGCACGTCGCCGGCCATCACCGGGGCGCGGAAGACCAGCTCGCTGTACGACGCGAGCAACCCTTCGTCGCCGTCGGTCTGCAGACACATATCGGTGGCCGCGTCACCGAACAGCCCCACGGTGTAGGCCCCGTCCACCAGCGACCCGCCGTAGTGCGCGGCGGAGTGCGGCACGTAGCGGCGGTGAGTGACCATCCGGCCGGGGTACGGGGTCATGCGGCTGCTCCACCGAGAGTGTGCGCGAGATAACTGGCGACCTCACGCGGCGTGGTACCACGGGCGAAGATCTTGTCGACGCCGAGTTCGCCGGCCGCAGTCGGATCGAAGCGCGGGCCACCGACGATGAGCAGCGGGCGAGGACCGCAGGGATACGCCAGCCGCATTGCCTCAGCGACTTCCCGGGTGTTGTGGAGGTGCGCGTCGCGTTGAGTGACCACCTGGGAGATCAGCACCGCGTCGGCAGCCAACCGCCTGGCGGTGCTCACCAACTCACCGACCTCGACCTGCGAGCCGAGATTGTGTACCGCCATCTCCCGGTAGTACTCCAGGCCCTTCTCCCCGCCGAAGCCCTTCACGTTGAGGATCGCGTCGATGCCGACGGTGTGCGCATCGGTGCCGATGCACGCGCCGAGCACCACCAGTCGGCGACGCAACCGGGACCGGATCTCCCGGTTCACCTCGGCGGGGGTGAGCAACGGAAAGTCCCGCTCAGCCACCGCAATCTCGTCCAGGTCCACGCCGTGCCCGACGCGGCCGTAGATCACGAAGAAGGTGAAGTCCGAGCCCATGCCGCGGGTGTGCACCACGGTCGCCGGGTCCAGGCCCATCGTGCGGGCCAGCGCCAGTGCCGCGGCCTCGGCGCGGGCGTCAGGCGGGATGGGCAGGGTGAAGGAGACCTGCACCATGCCGTCATCGGTGGTGTCGCCGTAGGGGCGCACAACGCGGCTCATGCCGCGCCCGGCCATTGCGCTGCGCTCTCGGTGTTCTCCAGCAGCTCGGCCACCGGGTTGAGATAGCCCTCGGCCTTGGCCACCACCCCATCGCGGCCGCGTCCGCGGTCCGCGGGCCGGCGCATCAGCCCGAACGTGCCCTCGCCGATCGCGGTCAGCAGACTGTCCCCCTCGATGCGGCGCAGCAGGTCGATGGCCTCGCCGAGCACGGTGTTCGCCCGAGTGGCGATGAAGCCGTCCGGGGCGGGGTGGAAGTCCTCCCCCAGTGCGCCGGCCGCGTCCAGCACGTAGCGCACGTTGCGCAGCGCCAGGTCGCGGTCGGACAGGAACGGGGTGACCACGGCCTCGGTCATCATGCCGACCAGCAGGATGCCCTGCCCGGTGAGCGCACCGGCCAGGTTGAAGAACCCGTCGAGCAGGTAGCCGCGGAAAATGTCGCCGGTCATGTGCTTGGTGGGCGGCATCCACTTCAGCGGGGCGTCCGGGAACAGCGAGCGGGCGAGCAGCGCGTGGGCGAGTTCCAGGCGGAACGAGTCGGGCAGGTCCGGGTCGATCTCGAAGGCGTGACCCAGACCGAGTTGCCAATCGGCGAGCCCGGCCTCCTTGGCGAAATACTCGTTGAGCAACTGCGACACGGTGACCGTGTGGGCGCCCGATACAGCGTCCGCGGTGGTCAGATAGTTGTCCTCGCCGGTGTTGATGATGATCCCGGCATGCGCGTGGATCTGCCGGGCGAAGCGCTGGTCGGTGAAGGTGCGCAGCGGGTTGATGTCGCGGAAGAGGATCCCGTACATCGAGTCGTTGAGCATCATGTCCAGCCGCTCCAGGCCGGCCAGCGCGGCGATCTCCGGCATGCACAGCCCGGAGGCGTAGTTGGTCAGCCGCACGTAGCGACCGAGTTCGCGGGAGACCTCGTCCAGCGCGGCACGCATCAGCCGGAAGTTCTCCGCGGTGGCGTAGGTGCCCGCGTAGCCCTCCCGGGTCGCGCCCTCGGGGACGTGATCCAGCAGTGATTGTCCGGTGGAGCGAATGACCGCGACGACGTCGGCGCCCTCCCGGGCGGCGGCCTGCGCCTGCGGGATGTCCTCGTAGATGTCGCCGGTGGCCACGATCAGGTAGATCCACGGTCGGCGCGGTGGATCGCCGAGTTCGGCCACCATCGCCTCGCGTTCCGCGCGCCGGGCGCGCACCCGGGCCAGTCCCCCGGCGGCGGCGGTACCGGCCGCGGCCCGGGCAGCCTCGGCGTCGCCGGCGGCGGGCAGCCGAAACTGCACCGCAGCGGCTGCGGCCTTCTCGGCGAGTTCGCGCAGGTCGCCGGCTTGTCCGCGCAGCAGCGCGTCCCAGACGGGCAGCGCCACCCCGTGCTCGAGTCCGACCTGGCCGTGCACCGCGTTAACCAGATGGTTGGGCCAGGGCAGACCGTCGGAGTCGGCGCCGGTCAGCCCGGCCAGCCGCAGCACGGCCCGCTCCACCGAGGTGGTGGTGTGCGCCTTGGCCATCTCGACCACCGGCTCCCCGACCCGGCGGGCCAGGTCGCGGGCGAGCGCCACGGTGCCCGCGTCCAGCTCGAGCTTCACGAGCCCACCTCCGTCGCCAGTCGGCGTTCGTACATCGCGCGCAGCCCGGCTTCACTGCGCAGCAGGCCCAGCGCGATCCGGTCGTGGCCGGGCGCGTAACCGTTGCCGATGAGCAGCGTGACATCGGCGGCCAGACCCTCGGCGCCGAGGGCGGCAGCGGCGAACGAGGTCGCCATCGAGAAGAAGATGACCGTGCCGCGCTCGGCAGTGGCCAGCACCGCGCCGTGCTCGGCGCCGGGCACGTCCACGCAGACCACGGTGACGTCCACCGGTCCGCCGCAGCCGGTGATCGCGTCCAGCACCGACAATGGGTCGCGGGCATCAATGACCGCGATGTGCTCAGCCAGGCCGGCGGCGCCCAGTGCCTCGGCCTCGGCGGCATCGCGAACCAGTCCGACGGTACGGCCGGCGCCGGACGCCCGCGCGGCAGCCAGCGCCAGCGAGCCGCTCTTGCCCGCCGCACCGATCACCGCGACCGAGGGGCGCCGGCGCAGCACCGCACGCTCGGCGACCACCCGTCCGGTCAGCGCCGCGGCGCCGGCCACATCCAGCACCGCGAGCGCGAGGTGGGAGTCCAGATCGTCGGGCAACACGGCGGCGATCGAGCGGCCGAACAGGATGGCGTGCCCGGCGGCAGGCACCTGCTCGCTGCGGCCGGACCAGCCGGCCAGACCGTCGCGCAGGTGCAGTGGGGTGAGGGTGAGCGAGACCAGGGTGGCCACCCGATCCCCGGCGCGCAGGCCGAGCGGTGAGTCAGGGGCCGCCTCGGCCACCCGGCCGACCAGCATGCCGCCGGAGCCGGTGACCGGATTGTGCATCTTGCCCCGCTCCGCGACGATCCCGACGACGGCTGCGCGCACCGCGTCCCCATCCGGTCCAGACACTGTGAGGTGATGCTCGGTCAGCTGGCGGTAGGACGCGGCGTCCAGGTTCAACCGCTCGATCTCGATGCGGACCTCATCCGCCCACAGCTGTGGGTCCGGGTCCAGCCGCCAGGCGGCCTGTGGCAGCACCGGGGTCTCGTCGCACACCCGGTGGCAGCCGAACGGCGAGCCGCCCTGTCGGAACACCGAGCCTCCTGTCGAGGCAAACTCACGACGAATCTTCCTGCATAAGGGTACCGTCGAGAGGGAAATCTTTGGTTCAACATCAGATTTGCTTGCTTTTCTTCACACAGGTGGTCGCGGAGGTCGCCGTGTCCCAGCCCTACTCATACTCGCGGCGCGAGCTGGTCGAGCCGGACTGGACGCGGTTTCCGGGCTGGCGCAACGTCACCGCCACGGAGTGGGCGGACGTGCAGTGGCAGCGGGCGCACTGCGTGAAGAACGCGGTCCAGTTGCGCGCGGTGCTCGGCGATCTGGTCGCCGACTCGTTCTACGCCGACCTGCTCATCGACCAGCAGCAGCACGCCACCATGTCGATGCTGATTCCCCCTCAGATGCTGAACACGATGACAGCGACGGTGCTGCCCGGCGGCCCGGACAGCCTCACCGAGGCGTTCCTGGCCGACCCGGTACGCCGCTACATGCTGCCGGTCGCCTCCGACCGGGACGACCACTGGCCGAGTCATCCCTATGCCAGCCGGGACTCGTTGCACGAGTCGGACATGTGGGCCGTGGAGGGGCTGACCCATCGCTACCCGACCAAGGTGCTGGCCGAGTTGACCAACACCTGCCCGCAGTACTGCGGGCACTGCACGCGTATGGACCTGGTCGGCACGTCCACCCAGACCGTGGACAAGCATCGGTTCTCGCTCAAGCCGGTCGATCGGCAGGAGCGCATGCTGGGCTACCTGCGCCGCTCCCCCGGGGTGCGCGACGTGGTGGTCTCCGGCGGGGACGTGGCCAACGTGCCGTGGCCGCGACTGGAGGCCTTTGTCGCGGCGCTGCTGGAGATCGAGAACATCCGCGACATCCGGCTGGCCAGCAAGGCGCTGATCGGCCTGCCGCAGCACTGGTTCGCCGACGACGTGCGGGCCGGCATGGAGCGCCTGGCGCGCACCGCCCGGGCACGCGGGGTGGGGTTGGCGGTGCACACCCACACCAACGCGGCGGACCAGGTGACGCCTTTGGTGGCCCGGGCCGCCCGTGGCCTGCTGGACGTCGGGGTGCGGGACGTGCGTAACCAGGGTGTGCTGCTGCGCGGGGTGAACGACTCGGTGGGCGCGCTGCTCGACCTGTGCTTCGCGTTGCTGGACGGCGCCGGCGTACTGCCGTACTACTTCTACCAGTGCGACATGATCCCCGGCAGCGAGCACTGGCGGCTGCCACTGCACCACGCGCGGGACCTGCAACACGGAATCATGGGCTACCTGCCCGGCTTTGCCACCCCGCGGATCGTGGTCGACGTGCCGTTCGTCGGCAAGCGCTGGGTGGACCAGGCGGCGTCCTATGACCGGGTGCGCGGCATCTCCACGTGGACCAAGAACTACCGCACCGCGATCGAGTTGGCCGACGCCGAAGCGCTGTCGCGGCAGTACCCGTACTACGACCCGATCCACTCGTTGCCCACCGCCGGGCGGGCCTGGTGGCGCACGCAGGCGACCGCCGGCCACGTGCCGGCCCAGCTGCCGGCGCACCGCGCCGCAGGCTGAGCCTGCCTCGACCCGTACGCTGCCCCGGTGCGATTGCTGGTCACCGGGGGCGCCGGGTTCATCGGCTCGCACGTCGTCGCGGCGGCGTTGGGCGCCGGGCACCGCGTGCGGGTGCTGGACTCGTTGTTGCCCGCGGTGCATCGGGTCGAACCTGATGTCCCGTCAGCTGCCGAGTTCATCCGGGCCGACATGCGCGACCCCGCGGCGGTCGCGGCCGCGCTGGATGGGGTGGACGCCGTGCTGCATCAGGCGGCCATGGTGGGTCTGGGGTTGAACCTGGACGACGCCCCGGACTACGTCGGGGCCAACGACCTGGGCACCGCGGTACTGCTGGCGGCGATGGGTCGGGCCGACGTGCGCCGGCTGGTGCTGGCCAGTTCCATGGTGATCTACGGCGAGGGTCGCTACCGCTGCGCGGAGCACGGTGTACTGCCCGCCGGAGTACGCACCAGGACGGCGCTGGACTCCGGCGCGTTCGATCCGCCGTGCCCCACCTGCGGGCGCCCGCTGAGCCCGGATCTGGTCGGCGAAGACGCGATCCCCGATCCGCGCAACGTCTACGCGGCGACCAAGCTGGCGCAGGAGCACCTGTCCGCGGCCGCAGCGCGGGTGACCGGGGCGCGGGTGGCCGCGCTGCGCTACCACAACGTGTACGGCCCGCGGATGCCACGGGACACCCCGTACGCCGGTGTCGCCAGCATCTTTCGGTCCGCGCTCGCGGCCGGAAAGCCGCCCCTGGTCTTCGAGGACGGCCGGCAGCGGCGCGACTTCGTGCATGTACGCGACGTGGCCACCGCCAATCTCGCCGCACTGGACGCCACCGCGGACGGAGCTCCGATCGCCGCGGGCAGCCTGCGCGCCTACAACGTCGGCAGCGGCACACCGCGCACCGTGGGCGAGATGGCCCGGACGCTGGCGCAGGCGTGTGCCGGGCCGGACCCGGTGGTCACCGGGGAGTACCGCCTCGGCGACGTCCGGCACATCACCGCGTCGTCGCAGCGCCTACGCACCGAGCTGGGCTGGACCCCGACGGAGGACTTCGCCGCGGGCATGGCCGAGTTCGCCGCCGCCCCGTTGCGCGCCTGAACCCCTCATCCTTGCCGGACGAAGTTGTCGGGTGGAGGGGTCAGGCCAGGACCGGCAGGGACACCTCGAAGCGGCAACCGCCGGCGATGTTCGCCACCGTGATCTGGCCGGCGTGTGCCTCGACGATGCCGCGGACGATGGCGAGCCCCAGACCCGCGCCGCCGTCCGGCCCGGGGGTGCGGGCATTGGTGCCGCGCCAGGCCACGTCGAACACCCGGGGCAGGTCCTCTTCCGGTATGCCACCGCAGCCGTCGGTGATGGCGATCATGGCGCGCTCCGCGTCCGCGGACAGGTGGATTTCCACGGTGCCGTCCGACGGCGTGTGCCGGATCGCGTTCACCACCAGATTGCTCATCAGCCGCGACAGTTCGCGGCTGTCGGCGCGCACCGCGACGTTGCCGTCGGCGTGCCCACGCAGCGCCACGCCGCGCTCCCGGGCCAGCGCGTCCGCGCTGGCCAAGGTATCGCTGACCAGATCGGCCAGGCTGATCCGGTCCAACGACAACCGCAGCGCACCGGCATTGATCACCGCCAACTCGAAGAGGTCATCGACCATGCCCGCCAGCCGGTCAACCTCCATGCGGATCTGCTTGCGGTAGCGGTCCTCGTCCTCGGCGACGCCGTCCTCCAACGCCTCGGCCATGGCCCGGATACCGGCCAACGGGGTACGCAGGTCGTGCGACACCCAGGCCATGAGCTCGCGACGGGAGCTTTCCAGGGCCGCCTCCCGGGCCCGGGACTCGGCCAACCGGACCCGAGCGGCATCCAGTTCCCGGCTCAGCGCGACCAGTTCGGCACTGCCCGGCCGCGCCGGCCGGGTTGCGCGGTAACCGTCGTGGTCGACGGTTTCATCGCCGATGGCCCGGGCCTCCGCGGCCAGCGCCCGACTGCTCGCCGTCAGCATGCGCGCGTAGAGCCCGGACACCGCGGTCATCAGCGCCGCCACCACCACGCTGACGATCAGCAGCACCCCGTAGTCGTGGTGGGACAGGAACATGGCGTGCGCGGTGCCGACGGTGGCCGCGATCACCGCGCCCACCGTCGTCAGGCACAACACCAGCAGGGACTGGCGCATCGGGCGATAGCGCAACGCGCGCAACGACAGCGCGCCGGCCACCGCAACCGTCCCCGCCCAGGCCATGGCGATCAGCACCACCTGGACCTTGTCGCTCACAGAGCCGCCCCCTGGCGATCAGCGGCCGGTGCGTCGAAGCGGTAGCCGACGCCCCATACGGTCACCAGCAACCGCGGATCGGCGGGGTCGTCCTCGATTTTCTCCCGCAGCCGACGCACGTGCACGGTGACCGTCGACTGATCGCCGAACTCCCAACCCCACACCTGTCGCATCAGGGCCTCGCGGGTGAACGCCTCGCCGGGGTGGGCGAGCAGGAACGCCAACAGGTCGAACTCACGGGTCGTCAGCGCCAACGGCGCTCCGCCGCGGGTGGCCCGGTGCCCGGTGACATCGACCCGCAGTCCGCCCGCGGAGAGCACGGTGAGCCCGTCCTCCTCCGGCGCCGGGGCGGAACGTCGCAGCACCGAGCGCACGCGCAGGGTTAGCTCCCGGGGGCTGAAAGGCTTCGTGACGTAGTCGTCGGCGCCGACCTCCAGGCCGAGCACCCGGTCGCTCTCCGCGCCCAGCGCCGTCAGCATGATCACAGCGATCGGACCCGACTCCTGCAGACGCCGGCACACCTCGAGCCCGTCGATGCCGGGCAGCATCAAATCGAGCACCACCAGGTCGGGCCGGTTCGCCTCGGCCGCCGCCAGAGCGCTGGGGCCGTCCGCGGCATGTTCGACCAGATAGCCGGCGCGCCGCAGGTAGGCCAATACCACCTCGGCGACCGTCAGGTCGTCCTCCACCACCAGCACCCGGGCCGTCACGCCGTTGAGTCTAGGGAGAACAGGGCTGGTCCCGGCGGTACGCGCGCGGCCGTTCGCGGACCGTAAGCCTCTGCTCGCCCGGCGGTGCCGGGCGGCCTCTACGGTGAACCCGTGCAGCCAGTCGCGGACCCGCCGATCCGGGTCGACGTGGTGCTGCCCTGCCTGAACGAGGCCGCCGCGCTGCCCACGGTGCTGGCCGGCTGCCCACGGTGGGTACGCCCCATCGTGGTGGACAACGGATCCACCGACGATTCGGCGGAGATCGCCACCCGACTGGGGGCGACCGTGGTCGCCGAACCGCAGCGCGGTTTCGGCGCGGCCTGCCACGCGGGCCTGGTCGCCGCGAGCGCGGAGATCGTCTGCTTCTGCGACGCCGATGCGTCGCTGGACCTACGCCAACTGCACCGCGTGGTTGATCCGGTCCGTGCAGGGCAAGCTGATTTGGTGCTGGGACGTCGCATACCCACGGCCGGGGCCTGGCCGCTACACGCGCAACTGGCGAACCGGGTGCTGGCCCGTCACCTGTCCCGGCGTACCGGGGTTCGGCTGCGCGACCTGGGTCCGATGCGGGCCGCGCGGCGCACGGACCTGCTCGCGCTGAATCTGACCGACCGTCGATTCGGCTATCCGTTGGAGATGGTGATCGCGGCCATCGGGGCCGACCTGCGGGTGACCGAGCAGGACGTGGACTATGCCCCGCGCACCGGGAGGTCGAAAGTGACCGGGACGGTGCGCGGCACCCTGCGGGCGGTGCACGACATGCGTGCGGTGCTCGCCCGATGACGAGCGAGCTCACCATCCTGGTGATGGCGAAGGCGCCACTGCCGGGCCGGGTGAAGACGCGCCTGACCCCGCCGTTCACTCCCGACGAGGCCGCCGCGCTGGCCGCGGCCGCGCTGGCCGATACCCTGCAGGTGGCGCTGGCCGCGCCGGCCCGACGCCGGGTCGTGGTGCTGGACGGAGCGCCGGGTGACTGGCTGCCCGCCGGCTTCGACGTGCTGCCACAGGTCCGCGGCGGGCTCGACGAGCGCATCGCGGCGGCGTTGGACACGGTGACCGGCGCCGTCCTGCTGGTCGGCATGGACACCCCGCAGATGACGGTAAGTCAGTTAACGGTGTCGTTCGCCGCGCACGACGCGTGGTTCGGCCCGGCCGAGGACGGCGGGTTTTGGGCGTTGGGCCTGGCGCGGTCGGACCCGACGTTGGTCCGGGGAGTGCCGATGTCGCGGGACTGCACCGGTGCGGTACAGGTGGGTCGCTTGGTGGACGCCGGCCTGCGCGTCGGGATGCTGCCCCGATTGCGCGACGTGGACACCGCCGCCTGCGCGGTCGAGGTCGCCGCCCTGGCCCCGCACACCCGCTTTGCCGCGCTGCACACCCGATTCACCGCCGGCGCGGTGCGGGCGTGACCACCTGGCTGGATTCCACCGCCTGGCAACCCGCGGTCGTGGACCACTACGACCGCGCGCTGTGGGACGAGCTCGGCATGCACGTCCGGGAACGCGACGGCGAGGCACTGCCGTTCGATGTGCGCCGTTGGCTGCGCACCCCGGACGCCGCCGATGAAACAGTGCTGGCGCGCTGCCACGGCCCGACGCTGGACATCGGGTGCGGGCCCGGTCGCCTGGTCGCCGCGCTCGCCGTGCGCGGCATTCCCGCGCTGGGCGTGGACGTAGCACCCGCGGCCATCGCGTTGACCCGTTCGCGTGGCGGATTGGCGCTGCGCCGCTCGGTCTTCGAGCGCATGCCCGGCGCCGGACGTTGGCACTGCGCCGTGGTGGCGGACGGCAACATCGGCATCGGCGGCGATGTCGGCGGGCTGCTCACCCGCATCCGCGAACTGCTCGCCCCCGGTGGCCGCGCGCTTATCGAGGTGGAGCCAACGGATACCGACCGCCGCCTCGAGGTGGAGGTGACCGCGCCGGACGGCCGCGCGGTGGGCGCATTCCCCTGGGCCCGGATCGGTGCGCCCGCGCTGCGCCGCGTCGCGCTCGATTGCGGATTCCGGCAGCGTTCCGGGTGGCACTGCGACGGCCGACACTTCGTCGAGCTGCGCGCGCACGGCGGGGACGTTCGCGAGCGGTAAGCAGCCGGAGAGATCCCAGACGGCGGCCGCGCCCCTAGGTTGATCGGGTGGACGTGCGCAACCAGTTGCAGACCTTGAACCGACGCATCAGCGAGAACCCGCCGCCCGGCCCGTTCCGGAAGTCCTTCTGGCGCAGCCCGATTCGGGGTCCGTGGCTGACCTCGGTGTTGGGCACGGTGTTGTTGCTCGGCGTGCCGGTGCTGTTCCTCACCGGGTTGCTGTCCTTTTTGGCCTACAACCCGTGGCTGCCCGGCAACGGCGGCCGCGAGGGCTCCCACCTGTTGACCTTCATCCCGTTCCACTGGCCCACCCACCCGAGTTGGGGTTACCGGCTCAGCCAGGGCATCCACGTCACGCTGGGCGTGACGCTCGTCCCGGTGTTGCTGGCGAAGTTGTGGTCGGTGATCCCGAAGCTGTTCGAGTGGCCACCAGTGCGCTCCCCCGCGCAGGCTGTGGAACGGGCGTCGCTCTTCCTGCTCGTCGGCGGCGCGGTGTTCACCTTCGTCACCGGGTTGCTGAACATCCAGTACTGGTACCGGTTCCCCGGTTCGTTCTATCGGCTGCACTACTACGGCGCCTGGGTGTTCATGGCGGGCTTCCTGACCCATGCGGCCATCAAGATTCCGGTGATGCGCCGGGCGCTGCGCGAACGGCGGCTACGGAATGAGCTGCGGGTCGACCTCGCGCACACCACGCCCGAGCCGTACGTCGAGCACGGCCTGGTGGCCGCGCAACCGTCCGCGCCGAGCATCTCCCGCCGGGGTGCGCTCGGCCTGGTCGCGGGTAGTTCGCTGGCCCTGTTCGCGCTGACGGCGGGTCAGAGCATCGGCGGCCCCCTTCGCCGGGTCGCCCTACTCGCCCCACGCGGCGGCTTCGTGCAGGGCAGTGGTCCCAACGACTTCACCGTGAACATCTTCGCCGACGACGTGGGGGTGCGCGGCGCCGACGACACGTGGCGCCTGGAGGTGCACGGCCCTGACGGGGTCCACTCCTTGCGCCGCGAGCAATTGCTGGCCATGCCGCTGCACGGATCGCATCTGCCGATCGCCTGCGTCGAGGGTTGGTCGGTGCCGCCGCAGCACTGGGAGGGGGTGCGACTGCGTGACCTGGCCGCGCTGGCCGGGTTGCCCGGTGCGCGTTCGGTGTTCGTGCAGTCGTTGCAGACCAACGGCGGGGAGTTCGGCCAGGGTCGGCTCGCGGGCAATCAAATCCGCCATCCGGACAGCCTGCTCGCGCTGCGGGTCAACGGGGTGGACCTCTCCCGTGACCACGGCTTCCCGGCGCGCATCATCGTGCCCAACAACCCTGGCGTGCGGAACACCAAGTGGGTCCGCAGCCTGACCTTCGAGGCCTGACGTGGCGCGCGCTGTCGAGCAGCTGCGCCGTCGCTACGGCGCCCACCCGGCGCACCTGGCAGTGTTGTTGGCCGGGTTCGTGGTGGCCGCGCTCGCCCTGCACGTGCTCTTGGGTGAGCGACGCCTGGATGTCGCCCAATGGTTGGTGGGCAGCGCAGTGCTGCACGACGCCGTGCTGGTGCCGGCCTACATCGGCCTGGATGCGACCCTGGTGGCCGTGTGGCGACGACGACCCGGACGCGTGCCCTGGCTGAATTTTGTCCGCGTCCCGGCGGCGATCAGCGCGCTGCTGTTCGCAGTCTGGTCCCCGCTGATCCTGCGCAAGGCGCAGTCCTTCCACTACGCCACCGGGCGGAACACCGACGCCTACCGACCGCACTGGCTGTTCGTGAGCGCGGTGTTGTTTGCCGTCTCCGCGGTGTGTTACCTCATGCGCCGGCTGACCCGCCGCGGATGAGGCACGCGGCACGCTGGGGCTCGGTCGGCGGCGTCCTGGCGTTGACCGGCCTGTGCGGCACCGCGGCATGGACGCTGCACCTCAACGGGCCGGCCACAGCCGGCGGCCGGCGGGTGATGACCTGGTACGCGATCTGCTGGGTGATCTTCGCGATCGCCGCGGCGTGCGCGCGGTTGGTACCCCGCCGCGCCGCGGTGGCGCTGATCCTGCTCGGCGGGCTGGCGTTACAGCTGCTCGCCATGAACTGGCGGCCCACCACCACCGACGACTGGTACCGCTACATCTGGGACGGCACCGTGCAGGCGCACGGCATCGACCCGTACCGCTACGCGCCCACCGACCCGGCGCTGGAACCGCTGCGCGACCCATGGATCTTCCCCGGCGCCGCGGGCGTGCCGGGGCCGGCACGCGGCCACCCGGAATACTGCGGGTTCACCCAACCGGGCCAGGGCTGCGTGCGGATCAACCGCCCGGACGTGCACACCATCTACCCGCCGGTGGCCGAGGCCGCGTTCCTCGGCCTGCACGCGGTGTCCCCGCAGCAGCACCGACTGCGCGCCGCGCAGGCCCTGGCCGCCGCGCTGGCCGTACTCGCCACCGTGGTGCTGCTGTGGGTGTTACGCGCGCACGGCCGGGATCCGCGCTGGGCGGCCTGGTGGGCGTGGTGTCCGACGGTGTGGTTGGAGTGCGGCAACAACGCGCACATCGACGTGCTGGGCGTGGTGTTCCTGCTCGGCACATTGGGCCTGGTTGCCCGCGCCGCGCCCACGACCCGCCGCATCGCGGCAGCGGGCGTGCTGTTCGGCGCCGCGGTGGCGGTGAAGCTGATCCCCGCGCTGGTCGGCCCGGCGTTACTGGCCCGTCGCGCCGTGCTGTTGCTGGGTGCCGCGGCCGCGCTCGTCGCTGTGGGCTATCTGCCGCACGTGATCGCGGTCGGCACACACGTGTTCGGCTACCTGCCCGGCTATCTGCACGAGGAGGGCTACTCCGGCGAGAAGCGGTTCGGCGTGCTGCGCCTGCTGGTCGGCGACTCCGCCGCCCCCGTGCTCGCCGTGCTCGTCATCGCCGCGGTCGCCGGTTGGGCGTGGTGGATGACCCGCACCCGTCCGGCGGTGGACGGCGCCGTGCTGATCGCGGGCGTGACCTTTGCGGTGATCGAACCCAGCGAGCCCTGGTACGGCCTACTGCTGATCGCGCTGGCCGCGGCCGCCTGCCGACCGGAGTGGCTGTTGGTGGCCGCGGCGGCCTACCCCGTCTACAGCCGCGACTTCCTCGGCGTGGGTGACACGGCGATGCAGCAACGCTGCTACCTGCCCGCCGCGCTGTTGGTCGCGGTCGTCGCCCTGGTGCGGTTTCGACGGCCGGCCCACGAGGGTGGCGCGCCCGACCCGATCAGTGCCCGCCGGCCTGCCCCACCCCGTCCACGGTGAGGGTGTACGGCGCATACGTTTGCACCGTCTCCGTTGGATCGTCGTAGGAAATCACCGCGACCAACGTCGGATACCCCGCGAACTCCTTGATCTGACTCTTCGTCAGTGTGAGGTCGAACCTGCCGTTGAAACGGGCCACATGCGCCCGGTGGTGCGCCTCGTCGAGTCCCACCAGCGCGACCGACCAGTTGTGCACGACCACCGGATGCATTTCGGTGAACGACTTGAACGGCGCGATGGACGATCCGTCGCTGATCACCGTGTCGCCGACCTTGACATCGTCGATGTACCAGCCACCGGCGTTGACCAGCGGGTCGGAGACATAACGGAAGCCGAGGATCACGCTCTGCCCGGCGTACGGGGCCAGATCGAAGGTCTGCGGGGTTGCGATCGGGGACGAGCCGGTCAACGCCTGCCCGTCCGGGGCCGGGTCACGGGTCGGCTTGGTGTTGGCGTTGCCCAGCGTCCGGTAGGTCTTCCCGTCGTCGGTGGAGATCACCGTGTAGCCCCAGTCGAAGCCGTCCTCCATGGACCAGCTGGAGGTGTAGGTCAGTCGCGGGGCGTTGCTGGGCACGGTCACCCGGAACACCGCGGAGGCATCGGTGTTGGAGGAGTTGCCGGAGAACAACGCGGGGTGGTCAATGGGCAGCGGGCCGAGATCCGGCAGCACGATGGGATCGGGCGGCGGCGCATTCGGCACGCTGGGCAGGATCAGCGGCGGCAGCAACGGGGTTTTCGGCACCTCGGTCCAGGCCAGCGGAATTGCGGGTAACCCGTGCGCGCCCGCAAAGCCGAACTCCGACAGCGCCTTACCGGGCAGGAAGCCCGCGCCTGTGGTGCGCAGCGGCACGAAGTCGGCGCCGTTCGGGGCGGCGCCGGGCTTGATGTAGGCGGCCGGGTTCAACAGGTTGATCGAGGAGTTCAGGCTGGGGGTGCTGACCCGCGCGCGGGAGATGCCACTGACCTTGCCCTGCGAGACCAGCTTGTCCAGCAGCGTCATCAACTGGAAGTCGTGCAGCACGTCGGCGACCTTGGCGTGCTTGCCGTACTTGTCCAACGCCACCTGCACGCCGGTCAGTCCCTGGTACTGCCCGTCGCGGTGAATGGACTCCAGGATCTTCGGACCGTAGCGGTCCTTCAGGAAGAGCAGGAAGGACCAGGCCTCGCCGTAGTCGGCGAGGATCTCCCCGCCGTCGCCCTCGTCGCCCCACAGCGTCAAGGAGTTCT
The DNA here is from genome assembly GCA_036493475.1 of Sporichthyaceae bacterium. Lineage (NCBI taxonomy): Bacteria > Bacillati > Actinomycetota > Actinomycetes > Sporichthyales > Sporichthyaceae > Sporichthyaceae bacterium. The sequence goes on from DASXPS010000081.1 coordinate 27,856, forward strand.
CCGGCCCACCGCATGGTTGTGGGTTCGGGTTGTACTTGGTGCGCACGATGCCGAAGCCGTTGAAACAGATGATGTGGCTCTCGTTCTTCTTCTGGAACACCGTGTGCGTGGTGGAGGCGTAACCGGTCAGGCTGATCGCGTAGTCGGACAGCCCCTCGTTGATGAAGTTGACCTCGGCCGGGTCCACGTAGTGCTGCAACAGGTGCTGGTACTCGTGGGCGAAGATGCCCTCGTAGAGCCGCGGACGCGACGGCCGCGACTTGCAGATGTCGGGGTTCTGGTCGTCTCTCGGGTCGACGCCGGTGCGGTGCGTCCAGTCGTAGGCGTCTATGGTCATCACGTTGCGGTCGGTCAGGTCGTTGAACTGCGCGGAGAAGAACCCGGCGACGTAGGTCTGGTTCTTCGGGAAGTCGTAGAAGTTCGGGTCCCGCACGTTGTCGACCAGCGTCACGGTCTTGTTGCCGTCACCGCTGAAGTCCAGGCCCTTGGTGTCGTCGTTTTCGGTCTTCTTCGAACCATCGCGCGGTGGGGCCACGCTGAACGCCTTGGATTCCTTGGGCAGGATGTTGTTGTCGTACTGATTCATCAATGCGGCGATCTCCGCATCGGTGATCGTGGTGCTGCCGGACACCTCGTAACGACAGTCGCCCTTGGGGAAATCGGTGCCCATCACCCCGTCCGGGCCGGGCCCGGTGGCCACCCAGACCTCGATGTTCTTGCCGACGCCGCGAAGCGTGTACCGCTTGGTGTAGACGACGCCCTTCACCTGATCCAGGGCCGGCCACATGCGTTTGGTCCCCACCGCCGGCGTCGACCCGGAGTGCCGGCGCAACTGCGCGGCACCGGACGGGGTTTGCCGCCATGCGGCCAACGTCGGCCCGACCGAGGCGTCCAACGGGTAGTGCACGCCGATCGGGAGTTCGGCGACGTCGGACAACGTCGCGGAGGCGGCGTCGAGCAGGTCGGCGGCCGGAGCAGCGGCCTTCGCGGTGCCGCCCGGCGTGAGAGTCAACCCGCCGAGCAGGAGGCCGGCGATACCGAGACCGCAGACCGTCCGCACCCGCCGCATTCCGTGCCCCTTCGCCGACCCCGCCGCCGTGATCACTGTCTCGTCCCATTTGCGGCGGAGCACGCGGATTTACCCTGTGGATTCCTAAACGTTCCGGCGCCGGCCTGGTTCCCCCGCTCAGCCGGGCAGCCCCGGCGGTCGGTTCTCATAGGGCGTGGAGAGCACCACGGTGGTCCGGGTGGACACGTTCACGGTGCTGCGGATCTCGCCCAGCAGCGCCTCCAATGCGCCCGGGGTGGCCACCCGCACCTTGAGGATGTAGTTCTCATCCCCGGCCACGCTGTGGCAGGCCTCGATCGCGGCGATCCCCGCCAGTTTGTCGGGCGCGTCGTCCGGCGCCGCAGCGTCGGTGGGCTTGATGGAGATGAACGCGGTCAGCGGCAGCCCGATCGCGTCGGGCTCCACGACCGCGGTGTAGCCGCGCAGCACGCCGCGTTGCTCGAGGCGGCGCACCCGTTGCTGGGCGGCCGAGGTGGACAGCCCGGTGCGCTTGCCGAGGTCGGTGAAACTCATCCGCCCATCGGCGCACAGCAGCTCGACGATCTGCCGGTCGATCTCCTCCACGCCGCCCACCGTAGCCCCGGCACCCGGATCGCCACACCCGGGCAGGTCAGGCGGGCAACACCGTCAACTCACGGGGCGTCAGATTGAGCCGCTCCCCGCCGGTCTCGGTGCACACCACGATGTCCTCAATGCGAGCACCGTGTTTGCCCGGCAGATAGATACCGGGCTCGACGGAGAACGCCATGCCGGGCTCCAGCGCGGCGGCGTTGCCCTCCACGATGTAGGGATCCTCGTGGCCCTCCAGCCCAATGCCGTGACCGGTGCGATGAATGAAGTACTCGCCGTAGCCGGCCTCGGCGATGATCCGCCGGGCCACCCGGTCCACCTCCTGGCACCCGATGCCCGGCCGCACCGCATCGCAAGCCGCGTGCTGGGCCACCCGCAACACCTCGTAGTACCGGCGGAACTCCGCGTCCGGCTCCCCCACCGCATAGGTGCGCGTCTCATCCGAGCAGTAGCCGGCCTCGGTGGTACCGCCGATGTCGACCACCACTGGGTCGCCAACCTGCACCTCCCGGTCGGACACCTCGTGGTGCGGGCTGGCGCCGTTCGGACCGGAGCCGACGATGACGAAGTCGGCGCGCACGTGGCCCTCGGCCACGATCGCCTCGGCGATGTCCCGGCCGATCTCCCGCTCGGTCCGGCCGGGCTTGAGCCATTCCGCGATCCGGTCGTGCACCCGATCGATCGCCGCACCGGCCTCGCGCAGCGCGTCGATCTCCTCGGCGGTCTTGCGAATGCGCAGGTCACGCAGCACGCCACCGGCCAGGGCCTGCTCGACACCGGGCAGCCCGGCGCGCAGCCGGAGCACCTTCTCCGCCCACATGTGATCGTCCACGCCGTACACCGCGGCGCCCGCGGGCAGGATCTTGCCGACCAGCGCGATCGGATCGTCGGTCTCCTGCCAGTCCGCGATGGCCAGGCCCAGCTCCCCCACTCCGGCCGCCTCGGCCGCCGCGCGTTCCAGGAACGGCACGATCAAGACCGGGTCGGCATGCGCGGGCAGCACCAGGCAGGTCAGCCGCTCCAGCGGCTTGGCCACGTAGCCGGTGAGGTAGCGCAGGTCCGGCCCCGGCGTGATCAACAGGGCGTCCAGCCCGGCGGCGGCGGTGGCGGCCCGGGCGCGGGTCAGACGGGCGGCGAAGACGTTGGACATGCCGCAATCTTGTCAGGCCGGCAAGCTGCGGGTGTGCCGGAACTGATGCTGCTCGATGCCCCGTCGTTGTACTTCCGGGCGTTCTTCGGGGTGCCCGACTCGGTGCGCGCTCCGGACGGTACTCCGGTGAACGCGGTGCGGGGGCTGCTGGACTTCATCGCGACGTTGGTCCGGCTGCGTCGACCCACCCACCTGGTGGCCTGTCTGGACGCTGACTGGCGCCCGGCGTTCCGGGTCGAGGCGATCCCGTCGTACAAGACGCACCGGGTGGCCGACGCGGTTGTCAACGCCGAAGAGGTACCGGACGCGCTCGAGGTGCAGGTGCCGATCATGCTCGACGTGCTGGACGCCCTCGGCCTGGTGCACCTGGGCATGGCGGGCTACGAGGCCGACGACGTGATCGGCACGTTGGCCTGCACCGCGGATTGCCCGGTGGACGTGGTCACCGGGGACCGCGACCTGTTTCAGTTGGTGGACGACGATCGTCGGGTACGGGTGCTTTACATCGCCCGCGGGGTCAGCAAGTTGGAGATCGTCGACGAGGCCGCGGTGACCAAGAAGTACGCGATCCCCGGCCGCAGTTACGCCGCGTTCGCCACGTTGCGTGGTGATCCCAGCGATGGGCTGCCCGGCGTGCCCGGTGTCGGGGACAAGACCGCCGCGGCGTTGATCACCGCCCACGGGGATGTGGCGGGGGTGCTGTCCGCCGCCGCTGACCCGGGGTCAGGCATCGCGCCGGGGTTGCGCGGAAAGCTGTTGGGCGCCTCGGACTACCTGGCGGTGGCCCCGACGGTGGTGGGGGTGGTCCGGGATCTGCCGGTGCCTGAGCTGGATGCCCGGCTGCCGGCCACTCCTCGCGATCCGGAGGCGCTGCTCGCGCTCTCCGATCGCTGGGGGCTGGCCGGGCCATTGAACCGGGTGTTGCTCGTCCTGTCCGAGTTGGCCGCGGGCTAACCCCCGCTGACCGAGGAGTAAGCCACCACGCCGCGTCGAACAGCGGCGATAGCCGCCTGCGCGATGGCCGCGGTCTCCTGCTCCGCGGCCGCGGCGATTTGCCCGAGCAGATCGATCAACTGCTTGCACCAGCGGACGAAGTCCCCGGCCGACAGGTCCGCGTCCCGCAGCACCGCGTCCAACGCGCGCCCGTTCGCCCAGCGGTAGGCCACGCTGACGAAACCGAGATCCGGCTCGCGGAGGAACGAGACCCGGTGATCTTTCTCCACCCGGTCCAACTCGCCCCACAGCCGGGTCATCTCGGTCAACGCCTCGCGCACCCGACCCTCGGGCAACCGCGGTGGTCCGTCGTCGTCAGCCCGCCGCGACTCATAAACCAGCATCGAGACGCACCCCGCCAACTCCGCCGGCGTCAGGTCCTGCCACACCCGGCGCCGCAGGCATTCCGCGGTGAGCAGGTCCAACTCGGTCCACAGCCGGGACAACCGCCGGCCCTGATCGGTCACCCGGTCGCCGTCCAGGTAGCCGCGCGCGTCGAGCACGGCACAGACCCGGTCGAAGGTGCGCGCGATGGTGCCGGTGCGGTTCTGCACCTGGACGCGTAACTTCTCGGTGTCCCGGCACAGTTGTTGGCGGCCGTGCGCGCGCCGGGCGTGCTCCTCCCGGTCCGGGCAGGAGTGGCACGGGTGCGCGCGCAGCTCACGACGCAGCCGGCTCACCTCCGGGTCATCGCCCCCCGCCGGAGCCTTGCGCGGCCGGCTGGAATCGGCGCGAAACCCTTTGTGCTGCAGGGTGCTTGCCAGATCCCGGCGGGCCTGTGGGGAGCGCGGGTTGAACGAACCGGCGATGCGCACCCGCCCCAGGGGCTCCACCGGTCCGGCGAAGTCCGCCTCGGACAACCGTCGGTACTGCCGGTCCGCGGTGACCACAGTGGGCCGCGGACCCTCATCGGCCGGACCCGGATCGAGCACCACGGCGATGCCGGCAAACCGGCCCCGCGGCACCACGATGACGTCGCCGCGGCGCAGCTTGTCCAGCGACGAGGCGATGCGCGCCCGGCCGTCCCGGGAGCGTTGTCGGGCCAGTTCGTTCTCCCGTTCGGACAACGCGGCGCGCAGCGCGAAGTATTCGCTGAAGTCCCCGCGATCGCAGGCATCGGCGGCGATCTGACGGGCCAACAGGTCGTCCTGTTTGCGGATCTGTGCGGCCAACCCGACCACCGAACGGTCTGCCTGGAACTGGGCGAACGACGTCTCCAACAGGGCCCGCGCCCGGTCCCGGCCGAGCTGACCGACCAGGTTCACCGCCATGTTGTAGGACGGACGGAAGCTCGAGCGCAGCGGGAACGTGCGCGCCGAGGCCAGACCGGCCACCGTGCGCGGGTCCAGCCCCGGCTGCCAGAGCACCACCGCGTGGCCCTCGACGTCGATTCCCCGCCGTCCGGCCCGGCCGGTGAGTTGGGTGAACTCCCCGGGCGTGATGTCCGCGTGCGTCTCCCCGTTGAACTTGACCAACTTCTCCAGCACCACCGCCCGGGCCGGCATGTTGATGCCCAGCGCCAGGGTCTCGGTGGCGAAGACCGCCTTGACCAGACCGCGTACGAACAGGTCCTCTACCACCTCGCGGAAAGCGGGCAGCATTCCGGCGTGGTGGGCAGCGATCCCCCGCTCCAGGCCCTCCAACCAACCGCGATAGCCGAGCACCGCGAGATCGCTTTCCGGGATGCTCGCCGCCGTGATCTCGGCAAGTCGGCGGACGGCGTCGCGTTCGTCGTCGGTGTTCAGCCGCAGGCCCGCGCGCAGGCACTGTTCGACGGCGGCATCGCAGCCGGCCCGGCTGAAGATGAAGGTGATGGCGGGCAACAGCGCGGCTCGGTCCAGGCGCAGGACCACCTCGGCCCGGCTGGGCACCATGCCGCGGGGGCGGGGTGGGCCGGGGCGACGACCGCGCCGACCTGACGGGCCATCATCAAAGGAGTGGCGGGCCAACCGCACCAGTTCCGGGTTGAGTTGCTGCTGAGCGTCGTCGACAAACAGGTCGACGATCTGGTCCCGCACCATCACGTGTTGCCACAGCGGCACCGGCCGGTGCTCGGAGACGATGACCTCGGTACTGCCCCGCACCGTTTGCAGCCAATCGCCGAACTCCTCGGCGTTGGACACCGTGGCGGACAGCGAGACCAGGGTGACCGACTCGGGTAGGTGGATGATCACCTCCTCCCAGGCCGCGCCGCGGAACGGGTCGGCCAGGTAATGCACCTCGTCCATGACCACGAACCCCAGCCCGCGCAATGTGGCCGAGCCCGCGTAGAGCATGTTGCGCAGCACCTCGGTGGTCATCACCACCACCGGCGCCTCGCCGTTGATGGTGTTGTCCCCGGTGAGCAGCCCGACGGCGTCCCGGCCGTGCCGGGCCGTCAGGTCGGCGTACTTCTGGTTGGACAGCGCCTTGATCGGCGTGGTGTAGAAGCACTTGCGGCCGGCGGCCAGGGCCAGGCTCACCGCGAACTCGCCGACCACCGTCTTGCCCGCGCCGGTGGGCGCGGCCACCAGCACGCCGGAGCCGGCCTCCAGCGCGCGGCAGGCGTGGACCTGAAACTCGTCGAGCCCGAACGGGTAATCCTCCGCGAAACGGTGCAGCGCGGTGCGTTCGGAGACGGCGCGCAGGCGCGCGGCGGCGTACCGCTCAGCCGGGGAGGACATGGACCTCAGCCTTGCAGACGGTTAGAGCTGGGCTGCGGCTCGTGCGCGTCGGCGATCGATGAAGGTGGTGATGACGATCGCACACCCGTACAGGAAGACCATGGGCGTGGCCATCACGGTCATCGTGCCGGGGTCGCCGGTGGGCGTGGCCACCGCCGCGAACACGAAGATGCCGAACGTCATGCCGCGCCACCAGGAGCGCACGCGGCGGGCGCTGACCAGCCCGGCCAGGTTGGCCATGACGATGACCAGCGGCAGCTCGAAGGACATGCCGAACACGAACAGCATGCGCAGCACGAAGTTGAGGTAATCGTCCAGCGGGATCTGGTTGTGCACGTCGGTCGGGGACAGCCCGAGCAGCACGCGCACGGCGGTGGGCAGAATCAGGTAGGACAGCCACGCCCCGAAGGCGAACAGCGGCACGCCGGCCCCGACGATCCCGTACGCCCAGCGCTTCTCGTGCCGGTGCAGACCCGGCGCCAGGAACGCCCAGAACTGGTAGAGCCAAACCGGGGAGGCGAACGCGATGCCGGCGAACAGCGCGACCTTCATCTGCAGGGAGAACGGGCCCACCACACCGGTGACGACCAGCGCCCCACAGCGGCCGGTGGAGACACCCTTCACACCCGGTTGACAGACCGGGTCGATCATCGCGTGCACGATGTGGTCGTAGAAGTACCAACCGGCTACCGCGCCGATGATGATGGCGATCAGCGAGCGGACCAGCCGCCGCCGCAATTCCCGCAGATGCTCCATCAGCGGCATGCGGTTGGCATCGGAGGCCGACCCGCGCGGCGCCCGATTTCCGATGCCCGCGCTCATTGCAGCAGCAGCAATATCAGCTGTCGGTGCGGTTGTCCGGAGGCTCGACCACGCCGCTCACCTGGCGCGGTTGCGGCGCCGCAGCGTTGCCGTCGTCGTCATTGCTGCTGATCGACTTCTTGAAGATGTGCAGCGACTCGCCGAGGGACTTGGCCATGTCTGGCATCCGCTTTGCGCCGAACAGCAGCATCACGACAAGTGCGAGAAGAATGATCTCGCCGGTTCCGAGCCTGCCCATTTCCTATGCCTCTCGTCGGTGGTGTCAGATTACAGCCGAATGACCCGTTAAGGGACATCTCAGAGTTATTGGACGGCGAAGATCGCTAACGGCCGGTAGCCGCACGCCCGGTCAGTGCCGGGTACGGGACAGGTCTCCGGCCGCCTGATGCAACGCCGTACTGGCGTCACGGAGCTCGCCGGATACACGCCGAACCTCGCGGTTGAGTACTCGCACATGCCCGAATAATCTGACCGCAGGTATCGCAACCACGAGCAGCCCGGCGACACCGACCAACACCCAGAGCGCGATCCACACGCCTAGACGGTAGCCGACGGAGGCCGACCCCGGGCGCCCGCACCGACCAGGGCCCGTACCGCCGGAACGCCCCGGGCCACCAGTTCCTCGACCACGTCCGCAGTCACCGGCCGGCGCACCCGCAACGAGCAGTCCGGGCAGCCGAACACGTAGTAGGAGCCCTTCGGCGGCGCGCTCACCACGATGCGCACATCGGCGGCGTTGACCCGCACGTGCCCGCACGCCGGGCAGGTGACCTTTAGTTGGGTCATCTCGGCCTCACAGACCCTCACCGTACGCGGCCAGGGCCGCACTGGCCTGTAACCGCACCGTGTCCGCGAGTTCCGGCGGGTCGAGCAGCGCCGCGTCGGCACCCAACCGCAGCGCCAACCGCACCACCCAGGCCGGGTCTGCCGTGCGCAAGCGCACCACGGTGCCGCCGTCGGGCTGCTCCTCGAGCGCCTCACACGGGTAGTACTCGCTGACCCAACGGGCCCGCGGGGTGAGTCGGAAGGTGGCCACGGTGTCGTCCGCGCCGGGACGGAACAGCCCCGCGTCCAGGTCCCGGCCGGCTTTCGCCGGCGGGGTGGCCGGGGTGTCCAACACCTGGAGCGCCAGGACCCGGTCCAGGCGGAAGAGCCGGACGTCCTCCGCCCGGTGGCACCAGCCCTCCAGGTAGGTGTGCCCGTCCACCAGGGCCAGACGCATCGGGTCCACATCTCGCTCGGTGGACTCGTCTCGCCACGGCACCCAGTAGCGCAGGTGCAGACGCTTGGCCTGCGCCAGTGCGGTCCGGGCGCCGGCCAGCACGTCGGCCGCGGGCACCTCCGGCGGCGCCACCCCGACCCGGTCGTCGGCGTCGGAGGCGGTGGACCCGGCCACCTCCTGCAGCTTGGCGATGGCCTTCTCCAACGCCTCGGACTCCCCCGCGCCGGGCAGGCCGGACAGCAGGCGCAGCCCGACCAGCAGCGCGGCCACCTCGTCGATGCCCAACCGCAGCGGGCGGTCGATGGCGTCCGCGTTGCCGAGGAACACCCGGCCGTCCTCCCACTCCGCCTCGATGAGGTCGTCGGGCAAATGGCCGGGCAGGCCGCAGACGAACAACAGCTCCAGGTCCTTGATCAGCTGCGCCTCGCTGACCCCGGCAGCGGCCGCCGCCTCCTCCAGCGCGATGCCCTGCCGGTTGAGCAGGTAGGGCACCAGCGCAAGCAGTCGGCTGAGTCGGTCCGCAGCCCCGCTCACGACGTGGCTCCGGCCAGCACGCGCAACCGCTCGATCACCGCGCTGCGCAGCTCCTCCGGGGCGAGCACCACGACGGCGTCGCCGTGCGCGACCAGATCGCCGGCCATCCGGTCGATGTCCCAGTAGCCGAGCTCGAGGTGATCCCAGCCGGGCTCGGCCGGTCGCGCTGCGGACGCGGTGCGGCGCAGTCCCAACCCGGCACCCTCACGCACCTGCACCGCAGCGGTGCTGCGCGGCTCCGGCGGGATCATGCGCGCCAACTGGTCACGGATGTCGGTGCCGGGCGGCACCACCACCGCGCCCGGCTGACCCTCGCCGTGCACGTCGCCGGTGATCCGACCGACCCGGAATACCCGGGGGGCGTTGCGGTCGGAGTCGAAACCCACCAGGTACCAGGCCCCGTTCCGGGTGAGCAGGCCCCAGGGCTCCACCCGACGGGTGGCCACCGTGACGTCCTGCCCGGCCCGGTAGTCGAAGCGCACGACGCGTCGCTCGCGCACCGCGGCCCACAGCGCGGCGAACGCGGGCTCACCGGCGCTCAGCCGCGGCTCGAGGCCCAGCAACCCGGAGGAGTCCGGGTCAGCTCCGGCCGCCTTGAGCTTCAGCAGCGCGGTGCCCGCCGCGGTGGACAGCGAGGCCTGCTGCCAGGCCCGCGCGGCCAGACCCAGCACCGCCAACTCATCCGGTGCGAACGACACGTCGGGTAGCGCGTAGGCCTCCCGGTCGATCCGGTAGCCGAGCTCGTCCCCGTGCAGCCGGTCCAGTGTCCCGGTATCCAGTGGGATGCCGAGCTCACGCAGCTCTTCCTTGTCCCGCTCGAACATCCGCTCAAATGCCTCGTCGGTCGCGCACTCGACGTAGCCGGGCACCGCCCGTCGAATCTGATCCTTCGTCAGATAGCGTCGGGTGGCGAGCAGACAGATGGTGAGATTGAGCAGCCGTTCGGTACGTCTCGCGGACACCGCCCCACCTCCCGGCCCGACCATACCTACTGACCGCTGGGAACAATCGCCGGCGGGCCGCAGTGTCGGGTCGGCACACGGGTAGCGTTCGCCGGGTGATCCGCTGGCGGCGCGGGGTGGTCAGCGCCGTGCAGGCGCAGTGGCCGGGGGCCATCGAGCTCACCGTGGACACCGACGCCGGCCCGCTGCCGGCACTGGCCTATCCAGCCCTGGTGGGCACCCCGACGGTGGGTGACGTGGTGCTGCTCAACGTCAACGCGCTGCTGCACGGCCTGGGCACCGGCGGGTTGGCCATCGTGGTGGCGTTGCCCGAACGGCTGCCACCCGACGCGGCGCCGGAGGGACACCTGGTGAAGGCCCGTTACACCCCGTTGCAAGTGATGGTCGCCGGTGCCGACGAACCCGGCGGGACGCACCATCACCTGCTGGCCGAGGCCGATGACCTGGCCGGCATGCCGGTGGTGGTGGCCGATCTGCACTCCGCCCTGCCGGCGGTCAGTGCGGCGATCGAGGCCGATCGACCCGGCACCCGGGTGGTGCACGTGAGCACCGACGGTGGGGCGCTGCCGGTGTGGTTCTCCCGCTCCGTGGCCGGGCTGCGGGAGGCGGGCCGGCTGGTGGCCACGGTCAGCACCGGGCAGTGTTTCGGTGGCGATCTGGAGGCGGTGACCGTGCACTCCGGGTTGTTGGCCGCGAGTTTGGTCGCCGGGGCGCAGATTGCGGTGGTCACCCAGGGACCCGGCAACCTGGGCACGGAGTCCCGGTGGGGGTTCTCCGGGGTGGCCGCGGGCGAGGCGGTCAACGCCGCCGCGGCGCTCGGTGGTCGGCCGGTCGGCGCCCTGCGCGTGTCGGCCGCTGATCCACGGGAGCGGCACCGCGGCGTCTCGCACCACAGCCTGACGGCCTACGGCCGGGTGGCGTTGGCCGCGGCGGACATCGCGGTGCCCGCCCTACCCGGCCAGTTCGGGCAGCGGGTGCGAACCCAGTGCGCCGCGCTGTCCGGTCGGCACCGCTTGGTGGACGTGGAGCTGTCCGGGTTGGACGCGGCGCTGCGCGCCTCACCTGTGCCGCTGTCCAGCATGGGCCGGGGGCTGGATGACGACCCCGACTACTTCCTGGCCGCCGCCGCGGCCGGGCGACACGCGGCCGCGCTACTTGGCTGAGGCGGCCAGCACCCCGGTGCGGTAAGCGCCGAGGATGTCGATGACGAAGACCAGGGTGTCCTTCGCCGTGATGCCCGCCCGGGTGTTGCCGGCGGCGCCGTAGCCCAACGCCGGTGGAACCACCACCAGCAGCCGGCTGCCCACGGCCCGGCCGACCAAGGCCTGGATCAGACCTCTGACCGCTCCGCCGACCGGCGTGCCGTTGAGGGTGCCCGGCGGCGCCATCCGAATGGCCACCGGAGTGGCCCCGTCCGGGCGGGTCCAGGTCGAGTCGAACGGTTTGCCGGTGCCCCAGATCAGCCCGGTGTACTGCACCGCGAGCCACTGGGCGTCCTTCACCTTCGGCCCCTTGCCCGCCACCAGCAATTGCTGGACCAGCGAGGTCGGCGCCTTGCCCTTGGGCACGCTGACCGTCGGGTTGGTGGTGCCGGACACGGTGGGCAGCGACGCGTCCTTCGTGACCGTCTGTACGGCCCCCACCGGCCCCCGGTCGCGGGGGAAGGCGCCGAGCACGTCGATCACGAACATCAGGGTGTCGTTGGGCAGGATGTTGGTGCCGGCCGGGGGCTTGAGCCCGAATGCATCCTTCGACGCGGCGATCAGCAGCACCCGGGAGCCGACCTGCACGCCGGGCAGTTTCGCGGTCCAGGCGGGAATCACCTTGTTCAGCGGCTGCACGAACAAATCACCGTTGGCGAAGGTGTCCTGGAACGGTTGCAGGCCCTTCCCGACGTTCTCCCAAACCTGACCCTTGAGATCGGCGACGACAATGTCGGCCGCGGTGAGCGCGGGCCCGCTGCCCTGGTGCAGGACCTTGAGCATCGTTTCCGCGGGCGGGGAGGTACTCGCGGTGATCGTGGGGTCCACACCGAGGTCATTGCTGGACACCGTCGGGAAGGCGAACGGGGCATCGGTGTTGCGCAGGTCCTGCGGGACGCCCGTCGCCTGCGGCTTGGCATGACCGCCGCACCCGCTCAGCACCAGGCCCAGGCTCAACAGCAGCGCGGCGGCACGTCGCATGGACACCCTCACCTCGACAGGATTGCTGCTGGAGTCTAGGCGCGCGCGGGCTCACATCGAGGCGATGAGCTTCTCCACGCGCTCGTCGGTGTGCCGGAACGGGTCCTTGCACAACACGGTGCGCTGCGCCTGATCGTTCAACTTCAGGTGCACCCAGTCCACGGTGAAGTCGCGGCGCCGCTCCTGGGCCCGGCGGATGAACTCCCCACGCAACCGCGCCCGGGTCGTCTGCGGCGGCACCGATTTGGCCTCGAAGATGGCCAGGTCGCGAGCCACGCGCTCCACAGCGCCCTTCTTCTCCAATAGGTAGTACAGGCCGCGGTGCCGGTTGATGTCGTGGTAGGCCAGGTCCAGTTGCGCCACCCGCGGGGCGGACAGCGCCAGGTCGTGCTTGGCGCGGTAGCTCTCGATCAGCCGGTACTTGATGACCCAGTCGATCTCCCGCTCCACCGGCCCCAGGTCCTCCGCACCCACCGCCAGCAAGGTGCGCTCCCACAGGTCCAGCACCCGCTTGACCACGCCGTCGTCCAGCGCCCGGCGCGCGGCGAAGTCCCGCGCCTTGGACAGGTACTCCTCCTGGATCTCCAGCGCGTTCGCCTCCCGACCGTTGGCCAGGCGCACCTTGCGGCGGCCGGTCATGTCGTGGGAGATCTCGCGGATGGCCCGGATCGGGTTCTCCAGGGTGAGATCACGCATCACCACGCCTGACTCGATCATCCGCAGCACCAGGTCGGTGGAGCCCACCTTGAGCATCGTGGTGGTCTCGGACATGTTCGAGTCACCGACGATGACGTGCAGTCGGCGATAGCGTTCGGCGTCGGCGTGCGGCTCGTCGCGGGTGTTGATGATCGGCCGGGACCGGGTGGTCGCCGAGGAGACGCCCTCCCAGATGTGCTCGGCCCGCTGGCTCACGCAGTACACCGCGCCACGCGGGGTCTGCAGCACCTTGCCGGCACCGCAGATGATCTGACGGGTGACCAGGAACGGAATCAGCACGTCGGCCAGTCGGGAGAACTCACCGTGCCGGGCAACCAGGTAGTTCTCGTGGCAGCCGTAGGAGTTGCCGGCCGAGTCGGTGTTGTTCTTGAACAGGTAGACGTCGCCGGCGATGCCCTCCTCGCGTAGTCGCCGCTCGGCGTCCACCAGCAGGCCTTCGAGGATGCGCTCGCCCGCCTTGTCGTGGGTGACCAGGTCGATGACGTTGTCGCACTCGGGCGTGGCGTACTCAGGATGTGAGCCGACGTCGAGGTACAGCCGGGCGCCATTGCGCAGAAAGACGTTGCTGCTACGGCCCCAGGAGACAACCCGACGGAACAGGTAACGCGCCACCTCATCGGGCGACAACCGCCGCTGCCCGCGAAAGGTGCACGTTACGCCGTACTCGTTCTCCAACCCGAAGATGCGGCGATCCATGCTCGTCACATTACGCCCGCCGCCCTCAGCACACGTCGCGAACCGCAATGGCGAGCGCCGCTTTCCGCCAGAGCGCAGGTCGCAGGCGACGCAGAGAGCGAGGAACGAGCGACCGGAGGAGCCTAAGACCGTAGCGGCGGCGGTGGCGGCGCGAGCGGGACGCGGGCGGAGCCCGCAAATGTCACAGCGGGACGCGGGCGGAGCCCGCAAATGTCACAGCGCAGGGCCCTCTGCGCCGCCGGTCTCGGTGCTACCCGGTTTGGGCGGCTCCGGGCCGACCGGCGGGCGGGCATTCTCGTCGGCCTCCGCCGCGGCCGGTGCCGCGGGCGGGGGCGGGGGCGGCGGGGCGGCGCCCAGGATCTGCTCGAGCCGGGCTCGGGTCAACCGGCGGAACTTGCGCTTGGGCCGCGAACGGTCCAGCACGGCCGCCTCGAGCTGGTTGGCCGCGATGGCCCGCGGGCCATCCGCGTTGGGTGGCTGACCGCCCTGACCCAGCGCCCGCACGGCCAGCATGATCGCTGCGTCCAGGCCCTGCCCGGCGACGTAGTTCTGTTCCAGGAAGGCCCCGATCGGCTCGGTCTGACCGCCCATCACCATGTAGCCGTGCTCGTCGGCCACTGAGCCGTCGTAGGTCAACCGATAGATCTGGTCATCCTCAGCCGTGGCGCCGACCTCGGCCACCGCCAACTCCACCTCGAAGGGCTTCTCGCCGGCCGAGGAGAAGATCGTGCCGAGGGTCTGGGCGTAGGCGTTGGCCAGGCCGCGGGCGGTCACGTCGCGCCGGTCGTAGGAGTAGCCGCGCAGGTCCGCGATGCGCACACCCATGATCCGTAGGTTCTCGAACTCGTTGTATCGGCCCACGGCGGCGAAGGCGATCTGGTCGTAGATCTCGCTGATCTTGTGCAGCGCGGGCGACCAGTTCTCCGCGACCAGCAGGATGCCCGCTTCGTACTGCAGGACGACGGCGGACCGACCCCGGCCGATGCCCTTGCGGGCATAGTCCGCCTTGTCCTTCATGATCTGCTCGGGCGAGATGTAGAACGGGGTGGTCACCGCGGCGCCTTACCTCTCATTTGTGGGCCTGTCAGCATGCGGAGGAACTGACTGTGAGTCAGCTCGTGGCGTGCGGGCCGTCGGGAGCGGACAACCGACCCTCGACCACGCTGCGCACGACCGCACCGATCTCCTCGTCGGGCAGCCGGTGCGCGCCATCAGTAGTGATCGTGAAGACCACCGGCCAAATGGCCCGGCTGAGGTCCGGCCCCCCGGTGGCCGAGTCGTCATCGGCGGCATCGTAGAGCGCCTGCACCAGCACCCGGATCACCTCGTCGGCGGTCATGCCCGGCCGGTGCAGCTTCTTCAGCGCCCCGCGGGCGAAGATCGAACCCGAGCCGACCGAGTGGTAGTTGGACTCCTCGTAGCGGCCGCCGGTGACGTCATAGCTGAAGATGCGGCCCTCACCGGTCTCGGTGTCGTACCCGACGAACAGTGGGACCACCGCGAGGCCTTGCATCGCCAGGCCCAGGTTGCTGCGGATCATCGTGGACAGCCGGTTGGCCTTGCCATCCAGCGACAGGGTGGTGCCCTCGATCTTCTCGTAGTGCTCCAGCTCGACCTGGAACAGTCGCTGCATCTCCAGACCGATGCCCGCCGTGCCCGCGATGCTCACGCAGCTGTACTCGTCCGCGGCGAAGACCTTCTCGATGTCGCGCTGGGCGATGATGTTGCCCATCGTCGCGCGCCGGTCGCCGGCGATCACCACGCCGCCGGGGAAGGTGGCCGCCACGATCGTGGTGGCGTGCGGTGCCTCGACGCGGGCGCCCGGCGGGATCGCCCGCCGGTGCGGCAGGAGTTCCGGGGCGTACGAGGTCAGGAAGTCGGTGAACGACGAGGTGCCCTGACTCAGGAAGGCGGCCGGGACGCGTCCGGAGTTGTCGGGGATGGTGGTCACGCAGGTCCCTTCGAAGGCGTTAGCTCGTGGGGACCGACCCTATCCAGACAGGAACGCACCGTCCCCGCGGGGAACGGTGCGTTCGCTGAGCGCTGATCCGCTCCGGCTACTGGCCGCCCTTCTGAACGAACGAGCGGACGAACTCCTCGGCGTTCTCCTCGAGCACCTCGTCGATCTCGTCGAGGATCGAGTCGACGTCGTCGGAGAGCTTCTCGTGCCGTTCTGCTACATCGGTGCTCGACTGCGCCTCGGTCGCTTCTTCGGTCGAGTCGGATTTACGGGCCTGCTGCTGGCCGCCGGTGTCCTTGGTCGCCACCGGGCCTCCTTCGATTCTGCGACGCGCACGAGCGCACCGATCGTACGGCCAATTTTACCGGCGACTTGCTCGCCGCGGTGTCCGAATCGCCCGAACCGCCCGGCCGGGCCTGATCAGCCGCCCGCGAGCGTGCGCAACAGGTCCTCCGCGGTCGCGCAGCGATCCAGCAGGTCACCGACGTGCTTGCGGGTCCCGCGCAGCGGCTCCAGGGTCGGTACCCGCTGCAGCGAGTCCCGACCGGGCAGGTCGAAGATGACCGAGTCCCAGGACGCCGCGGCGATCTCGTCGGGGTACTGATCCAGGCAGCGACCACGGAAGTAGGCCCGGGTGTCCTCCGGCGGGTTGGTCATCGCCCAGGTCACCTTGGCCTCCGCGGCGATGCGTTCCATGCGGTCGCGGGCGGCCAGCCGGTTGTACAGGCCCTTCTCCGGCCGCACGTCGGAGTACTGCAGGTCGACCAAGTGCAACCGCGGCGCGTCCCAGTCCAGGCCGTCGCGCTCGCGGTAACCGTTGAGCAACTCCAGCTTCGCCACCCAGTCCAGCTCGCGGGACAGGCTCATCGGGTCGGTGGCCAACCGGGTCAGCACCGACTCCCAACGGTTGAGCACGTCCTGGGTGACATCGTCCGCGTCGGCCCCGTAGCGGTCCTCGACGTACTTACGGGCCTGCTCGCAGTACTCCATCTGCAACTGCACGCCGGTGAGCTTGCGGCCGGACTGCAGGGTGATCAGATGCTTGAGCGAGGAATCGTGGGAGACCTGATGCAACGTCTGCACCGGTGCCTGCACGGACAGGTCCGAGGACAGGAAGCGGTCCTCGATCATGGACAGCACCAGCGACGTGGTGCCCAGCTTTAGGTAGGTGGAGACCTCGGCAAGGTTCGCGTCGCCGATGATCACGTGCAGCCGGCGATACTTCTCCGGGTCGGCGTGCGGCTCGTCGCGGGTGTTAATGATCGGCCGCTTGAGCGTCGTCTCCAGGCCGACCTCGACCTCGAAGAAGTCGGCCCGCTGGCTGATCTGATATCCCTCGTTCCTGCCGTCGGCGCCCAGTCCGACCCGCCCGGCCCCGCACACGACCTGCCGGGAGACGAAGAACGGGGTCAGGTTCCGCACGATGTCCGCGAACGGCGTGGACCGGCGCATCAGGTAGTTCTCGTGGCAGCCGTAGGAGGCGCCCTTGTTGTCGGTGTTGTTCTTGTACAGCTGGATCGGCGCGGCCCCCGGCACGGTGGCGGCCTTGGTGGCCGCCTCGGCCATCACCCGCTCCCCCGCCTTGTCCCAGATCACCGCCGCCCGCGGGTTGGTGCACTCGGGCGTGGAGTACTCGGGATGCGCGTGGTCGACGTAGAGCCTGGCCCCGTTGGTGAGGATGACGTTGGCCAGC
>DASXPS010000082.1 GCA_036493475.1 Sporichthyaceae bacterium
ATTGTTGGGTGCCGAGTGGTTCGTCGAGATCGGCCGCCCGCCCGGGCCGGTGCTGTGCGGCGACCTGTTCGATTCGCTGCGTCGGCCGCACAGATAGGCACTGAGGAGGTCCGTCGTGCGCCGGAAAATTCTCGGCGTGGCCGTACTCACGGCCGCGCTCGCGATCACCCTGTTCGGACTGCCGCTGGCCTACGCCGTGCACCAGCTGTACTTCTACGACGAGCGCAGCGAATTGGAGCGGGTCGCGCTGCGCAGCGCGTTGCACGCGTCGGCGGACCTGCCGAACGTGGCCGACGCGGTGGCCAACCAGCCGCGTGGGGTGACCGTGGCGGTGTACGGCACGGACCGGTTGCGCATCGCCGGGATCGGTCCGGAGGACGGTGGTGACCCGGTGGCCACCGCGATCTCCGGTGTCCCGGTCGAGCTGACCGCCGGGGCGAACCTGGTCACCGCGGTGCCCATCTACGACACCGACCATGTGGCCGCGGTGGTGCGCGCCTCCTCGGCCCGGTCGCATCTGACGCACAAGGTGAGCGGGGCGTGGGCGCTGATGCTCGGCCTGGCCGCGCTGGCCGGGGTCTGCAGCTCGGCATACGCCGCCGCGCAGGCCCGCCGACTGGCCCGGCCGCTGGTGTCCCTGGAGGCGGCCGCGGAGGAATTGGGTGACGGCAACTTCGCGGTGCGCGCCGAGGCCTGCGGGGTGGTGGAGATCGACCGCGCCGGTGCCGCACTGAACCGCACCGCGACGCGACTCGACGACATCCTGGCCCGCGAGCGGGCGTTCACCTCGGTGGCCTCGCACCAACTGCGCACCCCGCTCACCGACCTGCGCCTCGGCCTGGAACACGCGCTGACCGGTCCGGACTCCGGTCTGCGGGAGGCCGCGGTGGAAGCCATCGGTGGCGCGGACCGACTGTCCCGGACCATCGACGACGTGCTCACCCTGGCGCGCGGTGCTCCGCCCAGCACCGCCCTGCCGCTGGGTCCGATCCTGGACGACCTGCACCGGCGCTGGGTCGGACCGTTGCGGGCGGCCGGTCGCACGCTGACCGTCGTCGACGAGGACTCCGGCCCCGCGTTGGCCTCCGCGCCGGCGGTCCGCCAGATCCTGGACGTGCTGGTGGATAACGCGCTGACCCACGGCGCGGGTGCGGTGACGGTGACCGCGCGGTCCAGTGCCGGCGCCGTGGCCATCGACGTGGCCGATCAGGGGCACGCCGAGCGGCCGCTGATCCCGGATCAGACGCCACCGCCGGACGCCCCCCGTCGGCTGGGGCTGTCCATTGCCGCGTCGTTGGCCGCGGCGCAGAACGGCCGGTTGGTGCACGCCCGCACCGAGCCGACCACGCGGCTGACCGTGTTGCTGCCCGGCGCCGGCGAGGTGTCCTGACGGTCCTTACCGGGCGCCGACCCGCCGGGCTCGGCGCACCTCGAGCAGCACCGGGATCACCGACACCAACACCGCGAGCGCGACCACGGGTAACACGTAGCGGTCGATGCTGGGGATCCGGTGACCGACCTGGTGACCGGTCACCAGGATGCCGATCGTCCACACCAGCCCGCCGAGTACCTGCCAGAAGGTGAACACCCGCACCGGCACGTTCAGCGCACCGGCGAGCGGGTTGACCACGGTGCGCACCACCGGGATGAACCGGCCCAGCACCAGGGCCTTGGCCACCCCGTAGCGCTGGAGTTGCACGGTGGCCCGGGCTGCGGATTCCCGCAGCTTCGGATGTTTCGTACCGTCCAACAATGTGGGTCCGGCCCGGCGGCCGAGCAGGTAGCCGCATTGCGAGCCGAGCAGCGCGCCGGCCGCCGCGCAGACCAGCGCAGGCAGGTAGGACACGTGCAGGCCGTCCCGGGAGGATGCACTCAGCACGCCCGCGGTGAACAGCAACGAGTCGCCCGGCAGGAAGAAGCCGACCAGCAGACCGGTCTCGGCGAACAGGACCACCAGCAGCGCGGCCGGGCCGAGGGCGTCCAACCAGTCGTGCGGACTCAATGGGTTCACGGGGTTCAGCGTAGGAACTCCGGGCCCTGGCCGCAGGGTGACCCGGCGCACCGGCGGATTCTTCTTGCCCGGGGTTCACCGGTACCGGCCCGGTTTGTCGCCCGGTGCGAGCTAAGGTCGAGGCAGGCGCGTGTGGGCCGGGGGTAACGGGGGTGGATACGTGTCGACGGTGCGGGACGTCCTGGTCAGTGGTGTCGCGGTGATGCTGGCGGTGGTGGCGACCGTGCGGCTGGCGCATCGGCTGGCCGAGCGGTCGCAGCCCGAGCTCGTGCCGGACGAGTCGAACGAACCGGCACGGCGGGGCTGAGCGGGCCCGTGGGCTGCGCATCCGACGCCCCGTCACTCCCCACGGTGTTCGGGCTGCAGCCAGAATCCTGAGTGCTCTCCCGGGTAACCCAACCGCAGGGTGAAGAAAAGGTGAGCACGGCGCGGATTTCCGTCACACTGGGAGTTGCCCGCAACTCGCTCCGCCCGAAGGATGCCGCCCCGTGACCGAGGCGATCGAGCACGTCGCACGCGACCCACGGGTGTTGGTCGTGGAGGACGACCAGCAGATCGGTGCCGATCTGGTGGCCGCTCTGGCCGGCGCGGACTACGACGTCGCCTGGGCCCGCGATGGGGCCACCGCGTTGGTCAAGGCGCGCACCGGCGTCGAACTGGTGCTGCTCGACCTCGGGCTGCCGGACGGCGACGGCGTGGACGTGTGCCAGGCCCTGCGGGAGACCGACCCCGGCGTGGTGATTGTGGTGGTCACCGCCCGCACCGACGAGGCCGATGCGGTGCGCGCGCTGGACGCCGGCGCGGACGACTACGTGGCCAAGCCGTTCCGGCTGGCCGAACTGCTCGCCCGGGTCCGCGCGCACCTGCGCCGCGGGGCGCCGCGCGGTGAGGGCGACATCAGTCTCGGTGGGCTGCTGCTGGATCGCCGCTCCCGGCGCGCCTGGTACGCGGGTACCGAGCTGCCGCTGCGGCCCAAGGAGTTCGAGCTGCTCGAGGTGCTGTCCAGTCACGCCGGTGAGGCGGTGCGCCGGGAGACTTTGATGGACGAGGTCTGGGACGAGGACTGGCAGGGCTCCACCAAGACCCTTGACGTGCACATGGCCAACCTGCGGCGCAAACTCGCCGACGCCGGCGACAAATGGGAGCGGGTCGCCACGCTCCGCGGCTACGGGTACCGCTTCGAGATCGACTGATCACCCGTTCGGACGTCGGATGGAACCGTCCTTCCCGCTTCACTGAACAAGATCGTCGCCAGGGGGTGCGTCGAGCTGCGGGGGGTCCAGGGTGGCAGCGTGCTGGCGCGCTCCGGTCACGTCGGCGGTGCTCACCACAGCGCTTGCCTGCGGGCTCGCCTCGTGGGACAGCCCCGCGGCTGCGGCCCCCTCGCCCTCCCGAGTGTCAGGGAGGGAGGCCTCATTTGGCGTCAGCGAGAGAGGTCTCTCGTCCACCATGGCCACCCCGGCTCGGGCGGACCTCGGGGCGGGCGGCGCGCAGGCCGATGCCGGTGTGCTGGACACCCCGTCGATCTCCGCCGATGGCCGCTGGGTGGCCTTCGCCTCGGCCGCGGACAATCTGGTGCCCGACGACACCAACGACGTCCCGGACATCTTCGTGCGCGACCGGACCAGCGGGCTGACCAGGCGGATCAGCGTCACCGACACCGGTCTGCAGGCCAATGGCGCCAGTTCCTCGCCGGTGATCTCCGCGGACGGCCGCTGGGTGGCCTTCACCTCCTATGCGTCCAACCTCAGCCTCGGAGACCTGAACGTGCTCACCGGCGGCGCCGATGTGTTCCTGCACGACTTGGTTACCGGGCACACGGTGCGGGTGAGCGCCGCGGCGCTGGGTGTGTCCGCGAACGGGGAGAGCGATTTCCCAACGATCTCCGCGGACGGCCGTTATGTCGGGTTCGACTCCACCGCGAGCAACCTGGTGACCGGTGACACCAACAAATCCGGCGACGTGTTCGTCTGGGACCGCACCACGCAGCAGATCGTGCGGGCGAGTGTGGCCGCGGACGGCGCGGAGGCCGACGCAGGCAGCGGCCTGTCCTCGATCAGCGCCGACGGGTCGAAGCTCGCGTTTATCTCCGCCGCGGACAACCTGATCGGCGATGACTCCAATGGCTACTCCGATGCGTTCGTCAAGGACTTGCGCACCGGCAGCGTGACCCGGGTGGACGTGCAGAGCAGCGGCAAGCAGGCGCAGGGCGACGCGCAGGACGTGGCGCTGTCCCCGGACGGGCAGGTCGCTGCGTTTACCACCGCCTGGCCGATGACGCCCGACGACCGGAACTGGTCACCGGATGTCTACCGGTACGACCTGACGAGCCATCAGACAACATTGCTCAGCGGGCTCGGTGCGGACAGCGGTGCGGTGGGCTACGCCTACGGGGCGTCCCTGGATGCCACCGGTGACCAGATCGTATTCACCGCCGCGGTGCCCGGCGCCAGGCCGATCGGTTCGCAGGTCTACCTGTGGGACCAACGCACCGGTGTCACCAGCCGGCTGCCCGACCCGGCGGCGGACGGCACCAGCCACGCGGCGGTGATCAGTCCGGACGGGGCGCATGTGGCCTGGGCCTCGGTGGCGCAGAACCTGGTCCCGTTCGACAACAACCACGCCGAGGACGTCTTCGTGCTCGACCCGGGTGGTCCGACCTACCCGGTCTCGGGCCCGATGGGGATGCCCCGCGACGTCTATCCGCCGGACACCACCATCGTGTCCGGTCCGCCTACCGCCGGTGCACCCAGCGATGTGCAGTTCGCGTTCGCAGCCGACGAGACCCCGGTGCACTTCCAGTGCCGCTGGGACGTCGACCCGCAGACCGTGCCCGACTCCGCGGGTTGGGCCTCATGTCCGCAGAGTTTGGTCCGCCACCAGACCACCGGCCCGCACCGGTTGGAGGTGCGGGCCGTGGACGCGGCCGGCAATGCGGACGCCTCACCCGCGATCGCGGCGTTCAGCGTCGGCTGAAGGCTCTTAGTCCTCGACCTCGACGGGCACGTTGGTGTTGTCCACGCTGCGGTTGCCCAATTGCCCGTAGTGGTTGCGACCCCAGCACACGACGTCGCCCTGACCGCTGATCGCGCAGTTGTGGAACCAGCCGGCGACGACGTCGTGGGCGTCGCCCTCGAGGCCCTCCACCCGCCGCGGGGCCGCCAGGCCGTTGTTGCCGCCGTCGCCGAACTGGCCGAACAGGTTCTGGCCCCAGCACTCCAGGCCGTCGGTGGTTCGTGCGCAGGTGTGGTAGGCGCCCGCATCGATCTGCGAGACCCCGGAGTCAAGCCCGGTGACCGGGGTGGGCGACCAGTTGTCGGCGATGGAGGCGTCGCCGAGCTGGCCCCAGTGGTTGAAGCCCCAGCACAGGGCCGCGCCCTGGGTGGTGATCGCGCAGGTGTGGGCACCACCCGCCGAGATCTGCGCCACCGGGCCGATGCCGGTGACATCCACCGGCCGCGGCTCCAGGCCGGTGCTGCCGTTGCCCAACTCGCCGTACTCGTTGAGGCCCCAGCACTTCAAGCCGGCGTCGCTGAGGATGGCGCACGTGTGGAAGCCACCGGAGCTGATGGCGATCACCCCGGAGTTCAGACCGGCCGGGGTTACCGGGGTGGTGGAGTTACGTGACTGGCCGTTACCCAACTGCCCGGCCCGGCCGTGGCCCCAGCACTGCACCGCGCCGTCGGCGGTAAGCGCGCACATGTGGTACTCGCCGGCACTGATCGCCACCACATTGGCGGCCAAACCGCTCACCTGGACCGGCACCGAGGAGTCGTTGTTCGTGCCGTCGCCCAGTTGCCCGGACTTGTTGCTGCCCCAGCACCACACGGCGCCGGCCTCGGTGAGCGCGCAGGCGTAGGAGTGCCCGGCACTGATTGTGCGTACCCCGGTGGCCAGACCGGTCACCGGCACCGGCAGTGACGAACTGATCGTGGTGCCGTTGCCCAACTGACCCCAGTCGTTACGGCCCCAGCAGACCACTCCGCCGCCCGCGTTGGCGACCGTGGGAGTGTCGGTGGTGATGGCGCAGTTGTGATTCGCCCCGGCGGCGAGCGCGGTGGCCTGCAGCACACTCGGCGCGGCACCGGCCGGATTGGCCGACAGCCCACCCAGCGCGCCGGCGACCATCGCCAGCGTTGCCACGAACCTGATCGTTCTCACCACTGCACTCCTTTGTCGGCAGCCCCCTACTGCGGATCGTCGCCCACCGGCAGCGGTGTCGGGGAAGAGATCATCCATATGGAGCACAAAGTGGTGAGGAGTACATGCGCGTGCTCGCGCAAATGTCAGCCCGATCGGCCTACCGCGGCTTGATTTCGCCCATCGGGCCCCAGCCGGTGATGTCCGCGGAGTCCACGTAAACGATCGACGGCTGCGCGGCGACGAAGTCCGGGGCGGTCGCCATGAACTGTGCGACGTGCTTGGTGCCCATGTGCGCGGCCCCGGCATCGCCGTCGCGGAAGCACTCCACCGCAATGAACGTGTTGGGATCGTCGAGATCGCGGGACCACTCGAAGTAGACGTTGCCCGGCTCGGCGGTGACGTCCGCCCGGTACTGGCGGGCCAGCCCGAGAAACTCCTCGAGACGCTCGGGCCGGATCGGGAACTTGACGTTGATGAGGATCATGGTTTCGAGCGTAGGTGCTCAGCCGTAGCGGGCCACCGCGCGTGCCCTGGCCTTGGCTGCCTCGATCTCGCGGTTGCGCGGCGCCGCCGCGGTCACCAGCGCGGCCAGCAGTTCGGTCGAGGCGACCGCCACCGCGGCCACCGCCCGATCGAACGCGGCGGCGTTGGCGGCCGAGGGTTTGGTGGTGCCGGCGATCTTGCGCACGTATTGCAGCGCGGCCGCGCTGATCTCGTCCGGGGTCGAGGGCGGTTCGAAGTTGGCCAGCGGTCGAATGTTGCGACACATGCCCCGAGACTAGTTCGCAGCCGCCGGCTTGGCCTTTCGCCGGCGCGTCCGGTCGGTGATGATCGTGCCCTTGTCGATGACCAGGATGCGGGTGCTGGCCTCTTCGTGCACCTGCTGGAACTGCTCGGCAACCAGCACTCCGGTGCCGCGTGCCGCGATTTCCGTCAGTGCCGCGTACACGCCGTCGACCACCACCGGGGCCAGGCCCTGAGACGGCTCCTCGACCAGCAGCAGGCGTGGCTGCGGCATCATCGCCCGGGCGATGGCCACCATCTGCTGCTCACCGCCGGACAACGTGCCGGCCTTCTGCCGCGAGCGTTCGGACAGCACCGGGAACAGCTGGTGGACGTAGTCCAGGCCCTCCCGCTTGCGGGAGCGGGGCAGGGCCGCGGCACCCATCAGCAGGTTCTCCTCGACGGACAGGTTCGCGAATACCCGCCGGCCCTCCGGGGAAAAACCGATTCCCGCGGCCACCCGTTTGTGCGGCGCCCACCCGGCCACGCCCACCCCGTCCAGCCGGACAAATCCCTGGATCACCGGCACCGTGCCCATGATCGTCTTGAGCAGCGTCGACTTGCCCGCGCCGTTGGCGCCGAGCAGGGAGACCACCTCACCGGGGTTCACGTGCAGATCGACGTGGTGCAGCACAGCCTGTCCGGAGTAACCGGCGACCAATTGCTCCACCTCGAGGATGGGTCGGACGTGACCGGTCTCGGCGGTCACCGGTTCTGCCCGGTCATCGCAGCTGAGGCGCCGTCAGGTTGTTGCGCCCGCTCTGGTTCGTCGGTCTCCCAGAGGCTGAGGCCTTCCAGATACTCCAGCCGGGTGCCCAGGTAGCGGTCCTGCACCGTGCGGTTCAGGGCGATCTCCGCCGGCGTTCCCCGGGCGAGCACGGCGCCCTCGGTCAGCACATAGACCAGGTCGCAGGTGTCCAGTACGGCCTTCACGTAGTGCTCCACGATCAGCACGGTCAGCCCGAGGTCCTCGTGCAGCTTGCGGATCAGATCGAACAGCGCCGAGGACGAGGCGGGGTCCAACCCGGCGGCGGGTTCGTCGAGCAGCAGCAGGCGCGGGCCGGCCACCACCGCGCGGGCGATCTCGATGCGCCTGCGCGCGGAGAACTCCAGCGTGCCGACCCGCTCGTCCCAGTATTTGTCGACGCCCAGCAGGCGGGCCGCTGCCCAACCGACCTGCTCGACCCGGCGCATCTCCTGCCAGGCTCGCGGCCGGCCCACCAAGAACGCGACGGGGCTGGACTTGACCGCCTGGTAGGCACCCGCGCAGATGTTGTCCCCCGCGGTCAGTTCGGTGATGACCCGGGTGTTCTGGAAGGTGCGCGCGGTGCCCAACGCGGCCCGCGCCCACGGGGTCGCCCGGGTCACGTTCTTGCCGAAGATCTCGACCCGGCCGGAGTTCAGCGGGGCGAAGCCGGTGATGACGTTGAACAGCGTGGTCTTGCCGGCGCCGTTCGGGCCGATCATGCCGACCATCTGCCCGGTGGGTACGTCGATGCTCGCCCCGGTCAGCGCGTGGATCGCACCGAAGGACAGCTTCACGTCGCGGGTGCGGATCGCGTATTCGTTCTCCGGACGCGGTGGCAGCCACCGCTCGATGATCGCCAGGCATTCGGCGCGCTCGGCGTCGGTGAGTACCGACGTGCGTTCATCCGCCAGTCCCTCGGCCTGACGCAGCACCACGGTGGCCATCCGCTTGCGTTTGGTGCGCGCACGCCTCGCGCCGTATCGCCAGCGTCGTTCCAGATCCTGCATGCGCCCGCCGATGCCGCGCGAACCGAACAGCGCACCGATACCGAGGGTGAACGAGGCGACGAAGGCCTGATCGATGTGCCAGCGCTCGAGCAACACCGGCATCACCACGAGGTATGCAGCCACCATCAGAACCGAGGCCATGGAGTCGACGCCGGCCACCACCGGAATGGCCAACAGCAGCAGCGATTCCTGCACGCGGTAGGACAGGAACAGCGGTGGCGTGACGAACAACCAGCTGGCCAGCACACCGGCCACCCCCGCGAGGAAGCCGGCCAGGGTGAACGCGAGGACCCGGAACCAGGTGGCCGGGATGCCCAGCGCCGCAGCGGACTGACGGTTGTGTCCGACCAACAGGAAGGCCAACCCGACCGGGCTGCGCCGCAGCCGAACCAGCAGCACCAGCACGATCGCGAGCCAGCACAGCGAGTAGAAATAGAAGAGGTTGTCGTCGACCAGGTTCAGGCCCAGCGGCCTTCCGCGGTCGTCGTGCAGCGGGGCGCCACCGTTACCGCCGGAGGTACCACCGGAGAGGTAGCCGACGCCGTAGATCGTCGACTCCAGGGTCAGTTGCAGCCCGATGGTCATCACGATCATGTACATCGGGGGCAGCTTGCTGGACACCACGGCCAGCCCGGTCATCATCGCGGTCACCGCGCCGGTCGCCAGCACCGCGGCGACGATCCACGGCAGGCCCTTGCCCTGCTCGTCGCGGTCCAGCCAGTTCATCAGGTAGCAGGCAGTGGCGAACAGGCCCGCCGAACACAGCGCGATCTCCCGGGTCCAGCCCTGCAGCACCAGCAGACCGAGGCCCAGAATGGCGATCGGCACCGCGGCGGACATGCTGAACACCAGGTAGTCGGCAGTCAGGAACGGCCAGATCAGCAACCCGAGAGCCATCAGGATCGACCAGGGGCTGGCCATGGCCCGCAGCACCGGTCGGGTCCTGGTGATCGGTCCGTCGGCCGGCTGCTGCCTCATGTCTGATGGCCCGCGAGCTGGATGAAGTTCTCCCGGCGGAACCGGGCCGCAACGATGATCAACACGATCAACGCGGCGAACAGGATCACGTTCTGTCGGCCGACCCCGATGGTGCCCCACAGCCCGGCGACCAGCGCGGTGTTCAACACGCCGTAGACGATCGAACCGAGCAGCGCCAGCGGCACCGAGCGCATCCCGCCGACGATGGCCAGCAACAGGCCGATGACGAACAGACTGAGCATGCCGTCGACCGCGGACGCCACCGCGGAGGCATACAGCGCCCCCGCCGCGGCCGCGATCGCGCCGGACACCCCGTAGACCCCGGCGCCGATCAGCCGCAGCTTCGCCCCGCACCACACGCTGGCCTCGACGTCGTCGGAGATGGCCCGGATCGCCAAGCCGGTGTAGGTGTTGTTGAGGAACACCGTCAGCGCGACGACGATGCCGATCAGGATGAGCAGGACGGCCAACCGGTGGTAGGTCACCACGACCTTGAACACGCGGTGTCCGCCCTCCGGGAACGGACTGGTCGCCAGCGAGAAGCCACCGGGGCGCAGGTAGAAGCCGGACAGGTTGCCGACCACCAGCAACCCGGCGATGGAGATCACAGTGAGCGTGACGCCGGGCATCTCGGCCATCCAACGAGACATCACGACCGCGCCGAACAGCGTGGCCAGCACCGCGCCGGCGACCATCACCAGCAGCAGTGCGGGCACCGCAGGCAGCATCGGGTGCAACCCGAACCCGTCCTCGCGGTCCTGCCCGTTGACCAGCAGCGTGTAGGCCAGGCCGCCGAAGATGGCGAAGCCGCCGTGCACAAAGCCGATCGTCCGACTGATCCGATAGGTAAGGACGACGGCGACCGGCAACAGCCCGTACAGGCCGGCGGTCAGCGTGCCGAGCACGACGATGGACGGAAGCAAATTCCAGTGCACGGCGACCTCCCAGGACCGAGAAGCGTCGGACGTGGCCTGCGGGGAGAGTAAAGCAACCGTGACAATTCCGACCAGTCGGTCAATTCGCCCGCGGCCGCCCGGCCTCCGCGGGCGACACGCAGATATCAAAATCGTCGCGGATCTTGACACTAACGTAGTCACTCCAGTCACATATATCTCAGCAAGTGGCTCCTGCATCACCAGGTTGGATCACCTGGCTGGGCCGGGTCGACCTAGTTCGCGCGCGGTGGGGACTCGCGAACGTCGGCCCGGCCCTCCTTTGTGTCTCCCCGCCCGCGCCCGTTCTCGTGTCTCCCCCCCGCGCCCGTTCTCGTGTCGCCCCGCCCGCGCCCGTTCTCCTGTCGCCCCGCTCATTCATGAGCGCAGCGAGCTCTCTCATACGTGGAGCGTCGGTTTGGAGGCCCCGGAGGCCCGAAATCTGACGCCTCGCGTATGACAGTGGCCGTCCTAGCCAACGTGACCGCGGCGCTCCTCGGCGCGGGCGAATGCGCTGCGCAGGCGCGCGCCGAGCAGCCTCGGGTTGTTGGCCACGTGCCAGTTCCACCGCACGATGTCGAAGCCGAGCTCGCGGAGGATGCGCTCACGTTCCTGCTGGGCGCGCAGAGAGGCCATCGGGTCGCGTCCATCCATCGTGTACTTGGACTCGCCGTCGGCCTCGCCGACCAGAAGCAGCGGTTCCCAGTAGAAGTCCACGCGGATCGTGATGTAGCCGTCGTCGTAGAGGGTGACCTGGGTGGCGGGCATCGGTATGCCGATTTCGCGCATGGACAGCCGGGAGATCGATTCCAACACCGACTCACAGGCTGGGTCGGCGAACTCGACGCAGTCCCGGATAACTTCGATGCCCGGCCGTCTCTCGAGCTCATCGACTGTGGCGCGGAGCAGGGTCGGCGTGAACAGCTTCCCTTTGTACCCGGCGTCGGCGGCAACGACGCCGTTGTCCAGCCCGTGGTGCGCGGCCACGTCGAGCACCGTCCGGGCCGGGGTCGTGACGAGGACACCGTGCTTCGTCTCGAGGTGATGATCCGGCAGGCGTGCCACGCGCAGAAAATAGCCGTCGCGGTGGGTGCCATGAGTGCCCTGCCGGCCCTCCACCGCCACGGCCAGGTCGTTTGGGTAGGAATCCCGGACGGCGAGCCCGTGGATACGGGCGGCGGAGGTGTCGACCGCGACCAGCCTTCGCCGAGGCATGGCCAGACTGAGCGCGGCGATGTCCTGGGCGTGCAGCACGGGGTCGTTGTGCGTCGCCGCACGCCGGGCCTCGGCGACGATGTATACGCCGCGGCGCAACCGGATCAGTCGCCCGGCGCGTTGGGCCTGGCGCAGTTCGGCGAGCGTGTGACCCAGGGCGAGGGCGTGAGCCGCGCTGAACGGCTCGGTGTACGAGGGGTACGGCAGTCGCATGCAGCGACCTTGTCGAAAATCGCCCCGGCGTTCAGCTGAATCGTCGCCCTGTGGACAACCCGGCGGGCCGCGTCGGAGCACTGTCATACGTGAGTCGTCAAAAAGGGCCGCGGTACAACCCCGAATTTGACGACTGGCGTATGACAGAACTCGCTGCGCTCATGAATGAGCGGACGACACTGCCGTGGACGGCCCCTGGCTAGCGCGCCCGGCGCTGCAGGCGCTCGATGTCCAGCAGGACCACGGCGCGCGCCTCCAGGCGCAGCCAACCGCGGCCGGCGAAATCGGCGAGGGCCTTGTTCACGGTCTCCCGCGACGCCCCGACCAGCTGGGCCAACTCCTCCTGAGTGAGGTCGTGCGCCACGTGCAGGCCGTCGTCGTTGGGCACCCCGAACCGGTTGGACAGGTCGAGCAGGGCCTTGGCCACCCGCCCCGGCACGTCGGAGAACACCAGGTCGCCGACCACCTCATTGGTTCGGCGCAGCCGGCGGGAGAGCTGGCGGAGCAGCGACAGCGCCACCTCGGGACGGCCGGTCAGCCACGGCTTGAGGTCCGGGTGGGACATCGCGTACAGGCGGGATTCGGTGACCGCGGTGGCAGTGGAGGTGCGCGGACCGGGATCGAACAACGACAGCTCGCCGAACATCTCGCCGGGACCGAGCACGGAGAGCAGGTTTTCCCGGCCATCGCTGGAGGTACGACCCAGCTTCATCTTGCCCTCGATGACCACGTAGAGCCGGTCGCCGGTGTCACCCTCCCGGAACAGCACCTGCCCGCGCCCCAGGCTGACCTCGGTCATCGAGCGGCGCAACGAGTCCGCAGCATCCTCATCCAGGGCGCTGAACAGGGGCGCTCTCTTGATGACGTCGTCCACGGGGCACTTCCTTTCTGCCGGGTCGGCGGCAGGCGGGTAGGTGCCGAGCCGGACGCCGCCAGCGTAGTGCCGCGACGTGGCCCGCATCACACCCGGTGCGTCGCCGGACCACGGACCCGGGCACCACACAGCGAGATCGTCCACGCCCGCACGTACGCTGAGCAGATGGCCCGCTCGTTCGCCACGGAGACGGGGCTGGGCCGTACCCGTCGAGCCCGGCGGATCAGTCGCGAGCTGGCGCTGGCCTACCCGGACGCCCATTGCGAGCTGGACTTCCACAACCCCCTGGAGCTGCTGGTCGCCACGATTCTGTCCGCGCAGACCACCGACGTGCGGGTGAATCAGGTGACCCCGGTGCTGTTCGCGAAGTACCGCAGCGCGGCGGACTACGCCGGCGCTGACCGCGCCGAGATGGAGACCATCGTGGCCTCCACGGGGTTCTTCCGGGCCAAGACCAACTCGCTGCTCGGCATGGCTCAAGCACTGTGCGAGCGCTACGGCGGCGAGGTGCCGAACACCCTGGACGAACTGGTCACCCTGCCCGGGGTGGGCCGCAAGACGGCCAACGTGGTGCTCGGCAACGCCTTCGGCATCCCGGGCATCACCGTGGACACCCACTTCGGTCGGCTGTCCCGCCGATTCGGCTGGACCACCGAGACCGACCCGGTGAAGGTCGAGCACGAGGTCGGCGCGCTGATCCCCAAGAAGGAATGGACGGTGCTGTCGCACCGGATGATCTGGCACGGCCGGCGGCGCTGCTTCGCCCGCAAGCCCGCGTGCGGTGCCTGCCCGGTGGCGGAGTGGTGCCCGTCGTTCGGGGAGGGCGAGACCGACCCGGTCAAGGCCGCGAAGCTGGTCAAGGCCGGTCCCGTCGTCGCCGTGGATGCCTGAGGTGCGGGCGCTGTCCGCGGCGCTGGCCGTGACCGCGCTGCTGGCCGGGTGCGGCGCGGGCGGGCACGGACCGGTTGTCGCGGCTGCCCAGTCGGCATTGCCGGCGGCCACCGTGGACGAACGACCGGACGGACCGTCGGTGCCCTGCGCCGGCCTGGACCGCGCATTGGCCGGGGCGGGCGCGGCGAAGGCGGGCAAGAAGTTGCCGACGATCTCCTTGTCCTGCCTGG
This sequence comes from Sporichthyaceae bacterium, assembly GCA_036493475.1. Taxonomy (NCBI): domain Bacteria; kingdom Bacillati; phylum Actinomycetota; class Actinomycetes; order Sporichthyales; family Sporichthyaceae; species Sporichthyaceae bacterium. The sequence goes on from DASXPS010000082.1 coordinate 14,026, forward strand.
GCGGCGGCCCGGCGGTGTCACTGGCCGGCCTGCGCGGCCCGGCCGTGCTGAACATCTGGGCCAGTTGGTGCGGGCCGTGCGGGGACGAGGCGCCCTACCTGGTCGACGCTGAGCACAGCCTGGCCGGCCGGGTGCGCTTTGTCGGGCTGGACGTCTCCGACGAACCCGCCGACGCGCGGGCCTGGAATAACTACCACGGTGTCGGCTGGCCATCGCTGCGCGATCCGCACGGCGTGGTGCGCGGCCCGCTGCACGTGCCCGGCCCGCCGGTGACGTTCTTCCTCCGATCGGACGGAACCATCGCCGGGGTCCACTATGGTGCGTTCACCAGCGCGGACGAGGTGCGTCGGGCGGTGGAGACGAAACTCGGCGTCCGGGGCGCGGCGCCCGCGAAGGGAATTGGGTGAACCTGCCCGGCTGGCTCGACCCGTTGGTCGAGGTCGCGGCCTCCGTCCAAGCTGAACAGCTCAGTGGATTCCTGCCGCCCGAGGACGGCGGCGGCCGCCCGTCCGCGGTGCTGATGCTGTTCTGGTCCGACGAGCAACGCGGCATCCAGGTGCTGCTCATTGAACGCGCCCGCGGGTTGCGCCGGCACGCCGGGCAGCCGGCGTTCCCCGGTGGGGTGCTGGATCCGGGCGACGCGGGTCTGGCCGCGGCCGCGTTGCGGGAGACCGTCGAGGAAACCGGTCTGGACCCGTCCGGGGTGCAGGTCTTCGCCACGCTGCCCGCGGTGTTCATCCCGTTCACGGGTTACGTGGTGACCCCGGTGCTCGCCTGGTGGCGGGAGCCGTCGCCGGTGGCCGCGGTGGACCCGGCCGAGGTGGCGGCGGTGCACGCTGTGGCGCTGGCGGACCTGGTGAACCCGGACAACCGGGTGACGGTGCATCACCCGCCGACCGGACGGACGATGCCGGGCTTCCGAGTGAACGGCATGCTGGTGTGGGGCTTCACCGCCGGCCTGTTGGACAAACTGATCCGCCTGGCCGGGTGGGAGCGGCCGTGGTCACCCGAGGTCGTGGTGGATCTGCCCGACGATGTGTTGCGCCTGGCGGGCTACCCGCAGCCGGACGAGGTCGAGTTCGCGAACGAGGTCGACGCGTGAGCGAGCGCAGCGAGGTCTGCCGGTGAGCATGGTCGACGTCATTCTGTGCATCTCGGCGCTGTCCTTCGCGGTGGCCGGGTATCGGCAGGGGTTCCTGATCGGTTTCTGCGCCTTCGCCGGGTTCATCAGTGGCGGGCTGATCGGCATCTTCCTGGCGCCCAAGATCGTCAAGGTGGTGCACGACCAGCTCAGCCAGGCGATCTTCGCCGTCGGTCTGGTGCTGACCCTGGCCACCATCGGGCAGTTACTCGGCTCGGTCGCGGGCACCACGATGCGCACTCGCCTGATGTGGCGGCCCGGACACATCATCGACGCGAGCACCGGAGCGGTGTTCGGCGTCATCTCGCTGTTGGTGGTGGCCTGGTTCGTGGGCAACGCGCTGGCCCGCGCGCCGATCCCGAACGTCACCAAGAAGGTGCGCGACTCCGAGATCCTGGCCGCGGTCAACAAGGTGATGCCCGCGTCGGCGAACAAGCTGGACCGCTCGCTGTCCCGGATGTTGAACAAGAACGGGCTGACCCAGGTGTTCGGGCCGTTCGACAACGAACGCATCCTGCCGGTGAACCCGCCGGACTCCGGGCCATTGGCCGCGCCGGAGATACGGGCCGCCCGCAAGAGCGTGGTCAAGGTCGAGGGCGCCGCGCTGTCCTGCCGCAAGGCGTTGGAGGGCAGCGGGTTCGTCTTCGCCAAGGAACACGTGATGACCAACGCCCACGTGGTGGCCGGGGTAACCGACCCGACGGTGTCGGTGGGCGGCACCGGGCAGCGGTTGCCGGGCCGGGTCGTGTTGTTCGATTCGCGCCGGGACATCGCGGTGATCTACGTGCCGGGACTGGATGCCCCCGCGCTGCACTTCGACCTGTCCGGGGCGCGCCGCGACTCGGCGGTGGCCGCGGGCTTCCCGCTCAACGGTCCCTACCAATTGGCCAAGGCCCGCATCCGGGAGGAAATCAACGCACGCGGTCCGGACATCTACGACGAGGGCACGGTGGATCGCGACGTGTTCTCCATCTACGCCGAGATCGAGCCGGGCAACTCCGGCGGCCCGCTGCTGTCCCCGGACGGCGACGTGTTCGGGGTGATCTTCGCCAAGTCGGTGGAGAGCAGCGAGACCGGTTACGCATTGACCTCCACGGAGGTTCAGCCCGACGCGACCAAGGCGCGGAACGCGACGGATCGCGTCGGCACTGCCTCCTGCGTGTAAGGCGGCGCTACTAGAACCCGCGGGGGTGCCCGCCGAAGCCACGCCAGCAGCTGTTCGGGTTGCAGCGCTCCAGGTCGTCGTCCCAGTGCCGGGCCTGACGCGGGTGGCGCGGCTCGAACAGGGTGCTGCGCCCGTCGTTGCGGCCGTCGTTGCGCCCGTCGTTGCGGCCGTCGCCGTGGTGACGGTCGTGGTGGTGGCGACCGTAGTGGTGCCAGTTGTCCCAGTCGTGGTCCGGACCCGGCGCGGCGAACGCGGTGCCGCCGCCGAACACCAGGGCGGAGCCGGCCAGGCCGACGGCCGAGGTGAGCAGCGCGGCGCGGCGCAGCAGGTGCGTTGCGTTCATGGTTCCCCCAAGCGATGTGGTGACGTCCCGCGCCGTATCGGCATATGCCTGACTTCGACGGCTTGTGCCCCATTGGCACCCCTCGCGGGTGGACGCCGCCAGCGGGCTGCGCCGAACGGGTCAGGACGAAAGCCAGTGCAGCAGCGCGGCGGTCACCGCGTCCGGTGTCTCCTCGTGCGGGAAGTGCCCGGCGCCGCTGACCGTGGACCAGGAGTACGGCCCGGTCACGTACTGCCCCGAGCCCGCCGCGCTGGACGGCAGGATCACCGGGTCACGCGCCCCGTGCAGCTGCAGTACCGGGCGGGAGATCGGGGTCTGCATGCGCCGGGCGAAGCGCATGCCGTCCGGGCGGAACAGCGAGCGCACGGCCCAGCGGTGGTACTCCAGCGAACAGTGCGCCACCGCCTCGATCTGCATGGCCCGCCGGTACCGGGCCACAGTGTCGGGATCGAGCCAGTGCTCGGCGGCGGACCAGGTCCGCAACAGCGTTTCCACCTCGGCGGAGCCGTCCGCGGTCAGCTTCCGCTCCGGTACCCACGGCCGCTGGTAACCCAACACGTAGGACGACGCGGCGAGTTGGCGCCGGTCGGCGGCCACCGCCGCGCGCATGCGCCGGGGGTGCGGGGCGGACAGCACCACGAGGCCGGCGACGGTCCTCGACTCGAGCACCGCGGTGGTCCAGCCGAGCAGGCCGCCCCAGCCGTGCCCGACGAGAGTGGCCGTGGCGCTGCCCAGTGAGCGGACCACCCCGGCCACGTCACCGGACAGCGTGAACGGGTCGTAGCCGCGCGGGGTCTTGTCGCTGCCGCCGTAGCCGCGCAGGTCCATGGCCACCGCGCGGTAGCCGGCCTCGGCGAGCGCCGAAAGTTGCCGGCGCCAGGTCCACCAGAACATCGGGAAGCCGTGCAGCAGCAGCACCAGCGGGCCCTCGCCGGCCTCGACCACGTGGAATCGGGCCCCGTTGGCGGCGACCTGCCGATGTGTCCAGGGACCGTCCGCCAGGACGACGTCGTCGTCCTCTGCCATGACGGGCGGTCAGCCGGCCGGGGTGGCGTTCTTCGTGCCCTTGTCCCTGTTCTTCAGTGCCGCGACGGTGTCCTTGGCGGTGCGCACGGTGCGTTGGGGTGGGCCCAACTTCTTCATCGCGCTGCGCCCGACGAGGGCGAAGATCGCCGCGAAGAACAGGTAAATGCCCATGACGATGAGAAAGCCGGCCCAGATCGGGACCAGTTCGGCGAACCCGTAGGCAGCCGCGAATGAGCCCATCACCAGGCCGAATATCCCGAAGACGGCCGCGCCGCCGAGGGCACCGCCGCCCACCGCAGCTTTCCTCACCTCCGAGCTCAGCTCGAGTTTGGCCAGTTCGATCTCGCTGCGCACCAGCACCGACATGTCCCGGCTGGCCGCGGCGACCAGTTCGCCCAGCGACTGTTCGGTCGCGGTCGGTGCCTCGCTCATCGTCGCGCCTCCGCTCGAGTGGAAAGTCGGTGCGCGACATCCTGCCCCCCGGGCCGGCGCGCACACTCCCCGCCCCGCGCTCCGATGCCGATGGGGATGGGTAGGCTGGTCGACAGGTGTGCCGGGAAGTCTGGTCGGCGGTTCGTTTGTCGACGCCCCGGGGAGTCCGTAGTGCTGGATGCACCCTTGGCCGCCCACTTCGTGTCGGTGGCGCTGGTGTTGATCTTGTTCGACGGCGGCGGCGGGCTGGGAGCGGCGCGACCCGGCCGGTTGTGGCGGCCGATCCTCACCCTCGGTCTGCCGGGCACGGTGCTCTCGGCGGCGGGACTGGCGGCCGGCGCGCACTGGCTGCTCGGGTTCGACTGGCACCCCGCGCTGCTGCTGGGTGCCGCCTTTGCACCCACCGATCCCGCAGTGGTGTTCGCGCTGGTTCGGGAGTCCCACACCGAGCGTTCGGCGGTCGGATTGGTGCTCGAGGGTGAGTCCGGCGCCAACGACATCGTCGGCATCGTGCTGGCCGCGACGTTGGGCTTCGCGTTCGCCGGGTACAGCCTCACCGACCTGCTCAACAGCTCGGTGTTCCTGCCGGCCTTCACCGCGGGTATTTGGTGGGGGCATCGCGGCGGACGATCCGTGCCGACGCTGGTGGTGCGGGCCGCTCGGGTCGCCGCCTTCGGGGTCCTCGCGCTCACCCTGCATCCGGACGTGCTGCGCCACACCAACGTGTGGGGGCCCGGCCTGGCGCTGGGTGCGCTGGCCGCGTTCGTGGTGCGACCGGCGGCGGTGGCGCTGTGTCTGGCCGGCTCCGCGTTTTCCGTCCGCGAGCGCGCGATCCTCGGCTGGGTGGGCCTCAAGGGCGCGGTGCCGCTGCTGCTGGGTCTGCAGTTGGTGGTGCACAACACCCCGGCCGCGCCCCGGTTATACGGCGTGGTGGTGATCGCCGTTCTGTTCTCCCTGTTCGTGCAGGGTGGCACGGTCGCCCCCCTGCTGCGCCGACTAACGTCGCCTGCATGAGCCCCACATCGCCATTCCTGCCCGCGGCGCTCGGCGCCTACGTCGAGGCGCACGCCGGCCCGGCCGACGGTTTGCTGCGCGAGTTGGCCGAGTACAACGCGGGCCTCGGGCGGGCCTCGAGCATGCAGATCTCCGCGAGCCAGGGTGCGTTCATGACGCTGCTGGCCCGGCTGGTCGCGCCCCGGTTCGCGGTTGAGGTCGGCACGTTCACCGGGTATTCCTCGATCTGTGTCGCCCGGGCGCTCGCGCCGGACGGGCGTCTGCTCTGTTGTGATGTCAGCGAGGAGTGGACCTCGATCGCCCGCAAGTACTGGGAGCGGGCCGCTCTCACCGATCGCATCGAGCTGCGGTTGGCGCCGGCCGCCGAGACGCTGCGCGCGCTGCCCGACGAGCCCGCCATCGACTGGGCGTTCATCGACGCGGACAAGACCGGCTACCGCACCTACTGGGACGAGATTGTGCCGCGGTTGCGTCCCGGCGGGCTGGTGCTGGTGGACAACGTGCTGTGGTCCGGCAAGGTGGTGGACGCGACGGTCCACGACCCCGACACCGTCGCGCTGCGGGAGTTCAACGACTACGTGCTGACCGACGACCGGGTCGAGCAGGTGCTGGTGCCGGTGGCCGACGGGCTGACGATCGCGCGCAAGCGGTAGCTCAGCTCGCTCACTGCGCGCGCAGCACGCGCTGGGCGAGCAAATCGCGCAGTGCGCGGGTGTGCCGGCGACTGACCGGCAGCTCGTCGGTGCCGACGACCACGGTGGCCCGGCCCGGCGCGAACCGCACCTCGTGCACGTGGGCCAGCGACACCAGGAAGCTGCGGTGGATGCGCACGAAACCGGCCGCCGCCCAGCGCTCCTCGAGCGTGGACATCGGCACCCGCACCAGATGCGAGTCGGTCGCGGTGAACATTCGCGCGTAGTCACCGCGGGCCTGCACGTAGCGCACCTCGGCGCGCGGCACCAAACGGGTGACCCCGGCCAGTTCGATGGCGATCGACTCCGCGTCGCTCGGCGCGGGCGGTGCGGTCCTGGGTAGTGCCGCCATCGCCGCGATCCGCCGCACCGCCTCGCGCAGCCGCTCCGGGCGGATCGGTTTGAGCAAGTAGTCCGCCGCGGCCAGATCGAAAGCGTCCAGGGCATGCGCGTCCGAGGCCGTCACGAACACCAGTGCCGGGGCGTGCGGCATGCGGTTGACCGCGCGGGCCACGTCCACCCCGGACAGATCCGGCATCTGGATGTCCAGGAACACCGCGTCCGGCGCGGCCTCGGTGACCATCCGCAGCGCCTCGGCGCCGCTGCGCGCGGTGAGTACCCGATCCACCCGGGGGTCGGCCCGCAGCAGGAAACCGAGCTCGGACAGGGCCG